>JBDSFA010000279.1:0-8973 GCA_039919785.1 Dokdonella sp.
AATGGCATGTACGCGTTGAACAGCGCGCCCTTGTCCTTGATCGCAAGCGAGAGGATGCCCTGTCGCGGTGCGCCGCCCATTGCCGGCGTTGCCATGTCTCACGTTCTCCCAGGAATCGAGCAGCGCGCGGGCCACGAAAGGAGCAGGTCCAACAGGACCAAGTCGATGCGCAACGCCGTCGCGAGAAGTCCGCGCGCGCGATTGGCGCGACCGAACCACGCCGCTAGCTTCGGGATTTCCTCGCGCGCGGTCAAGCCAAGCGTACCGGGTTCACCGCTGGCAAGTCTGCGTGTCTCGTCGCACACCAGCGCAGCGGCGAACCAGAGACGCTGCTCAGGCCGGTCCGCTCCCCAGCGTTCGGCAATCTCGGACGCCGCCCGACGCCCATGCGTCAGAGCGGCCAGATCGTCGGCGCAGGCCTGGCGGATCGCCAGCGTGTCATCGCCGCTCCAGTCCAGCGCCAGCCCTGGATTGCCAAGGCTCGCATTCAGCGAGTTCGCCGCACTCGCCGCATCGACGCGCTGTGCACACAGCCAAACCAGCGCCTCGTCGCGCGAAGGCAGCGCGATTTCGACGCGCTGGCAACGGCTGCGTATGGTCGCCGGCAGGCGTGACGAATCATCCGCAATCAGGACAATGATCGTCGAGGACGCCGGCTCTTCCAGCGTCTTCAGCAGCGCATTCGCCGCGCTCACGTTCATGCGGTCGGCCGGATCGATCAAGGCAACCTGCAGCCCGCCGAACTGGCTGGACAAGGCGAGCCGCTGCGACAGCCTGCGCATCTGGTCGACCGTGATCTCGGTCCGCGGCTTGCCGTCGTCGCGCAGCTCGAACGTGATGCGCACCAGATCCGGATGCGAACCCGCCGCGACCAACTGGCAAGCGCGGCAACTGCCGCAGGCATGACCATCAGGCCGGCGCTGCGTACATAGCGCGGCGCGTGCGAACGCATCGGCAAGCGAGCGTTTGCCGTAACCCGCTGGCGCCGCAAACAAAAGTCCATGATGCAGGCGTTTCTCCGTCAGAGCCCCGGCAAGCAACCGCCATGCATCGGCAAGCCAGGGTTGCAGGCTCATGCGCCAACCCCGGTCTCGGCAAGATAGGCGTCGATGACTGCACAAGCCGCACCGCGCACGACCTCGATCACAGCGCTCGCGTCGATGATCCGGAAACGCGAGGGTTCGGCGGCGGCGCGCGCTCGGTACGCGGCACGCACACCCTCAAAGAAATCGCCGCTTTCAAGCTCGATGCGATCGGCCACGCCGCGCGCGCCGGCGCGCGCGAGGCCTTGCGCGACGGGAAGGTCGAGCAACAAGGTGAGATCGGGCTTTATCACCGCCGCCCATTGCTCAAGATCGGCGATGCGCGACGATGGCTGGCCGCGACCGCCGCCCTGATACGCAAAGCTGGCATCGGTGAAACGATCCGACAACACCCAACGGCCGGCTGCAAGCGCGGGCAGGATCCGCTCGCGCACAAGCTGCGCGCGCGCGGCGAACATCAACAGCAACTCACTCTCCGCGCACATGCCGCGTCGCTCGGGATCGAGCACGATACTGCGCACGGCTTCGCCGAAGACCGTGCCGCCCGGTTCGCGCGTGACGAGGACCTCGAGTCCTCGCCTCACGAGACGTTCGCGCACGGACTCGAGCACCGTGCTCTTGCCGGCGCCTTCTCCGCCTTCGAGCGTAATCAGACGTCCACTCACGATCGTGCGCTCACGGGTTGCGGTGCAACTGGAATTTCTGCACAGCGCGATTGTGCGCGTCCAGGGTCGGTGAGAACTCGTGGCTGCCATCGCCGCGTGCGACAAAATACAACGCATCACCCGGTGTCGGGTGCAACGCCGCCTCGATCGCGACAGCGCCTGGCAGCGCGATCGGTGTCGGGGGCAAACCATCACGCGTGTAGGTGTTGTACGGTGTATCGGTTTCGAGATCACTGCGGCGGATATTTCCGTTGTACGACTCGCCCATGCCGTAGATCACGGTCGGGTCGGTCTGCAAGCGCATGTGGAACTTGAGGCGCCGCGCGAACACGCCGGCGATTAACGGACGCTCGCTTGGCTGCGCGGTTTCCCTTTCGACGATCGATGCGAGGATCAAAGCCTGATACGGCGTATTGAGATTCGTGTCGCCCGCACGTGCAGCCCACAGCTTGTCCAGCGTCTTCTGCATCGATGCGTGCGCTCGTTTGAGCACGTCGAAATCCGATTCGCCCTTCACGAAGGCGTACGTTTCCGGCAGGAACCAGCCTTCCGCTATTCCGTCGTCGAGACCTACCCGTTTGGCGATGTCCTCGTCGGACGTGCCGGGCAGCGTTTGCACAAGGCCTGACTCGGTGGCCAAGGCAAGGCGGAGTTGGCGAAACGTCCAGCCATCGACGATCGTGAAGCGGTGTTGCACGACGTCGCCCGCCGCCATTTTGAGCAACAACTCACGCGCCGTGATGCCCTGCAGCAATGCATATTCGCCCGCATGCAGGCGCCCGGCGACACCGAGTTCGCGTCCGAGGGCGCGCCAATACAAACCGTCGCGCAACCCGCCACCGGCGAGGCCGTCACGACGAAGCTCGGCAACGATCAACGGGTAGCTGGCGCCGCGCGCCACATCGATGGTCGTGTCGGCGCTCGCGAGCGGCAACGGCGCGTTGGTGAAGCGCTGGTAGTCGAACCACGCCGCGACTACAACGCCGACGGCGACGAGCAGCGCAGCCATCAGCAGGAGGCGCACAACGGCGCCACCTTGGATGCGATCGTGGAGAACGGGGAGCTTCGGCATAACGCCAAAGCGTACCGGCTTTCATGGCCAATGGGCTAGTCCGATCAATTCGCTGCGTCAAACACGGAATGGTTCGGGCAGTTTTCCTCGCACAGTATGCGTCCGCCCTACAAAAGCCCGCCCTCGAGTGCGATGCGGTGAATATCCAGATCGTTTCGCACGCCGAGCTTGTCGCGGATGACGGTTCGATGCAGATAGATCGTCTTGATGCTGACGCCCAGATCGGACGCCGCCTGCTTTGGCGTCGTGCCGCGCGACAGCAACAAGAACACTTCACGCTCGCGCTGACTGAGGTGGTCGATCCTTGATTTCGGCTTGGATTCCGACCGCTCGATGTCTGAGCTGAGGTATCGCTGCCCGGCGCAAACCGTGCGCAGTGCGGCGACCAATTCGTCCGTCGCGGCTCCCTTGGTCACATACCCATGCGCTCCGCGCCGAAACGCTTCGGAAATGTACGGCTCGCGATCGTGCATGCTGAGCACGAGCAGTTTCAGCGAAGGCGCAGACTCACTCAGTTCTGGCAGCAACGAGAGCCCGCCACCCGGCATCGAAATGTCGAACGCGAGCACGTCGGGCCTCTGCGTGCGCACGACCAAGCGTGCCTCGTCCGCGCTCGCGCACTCGGCGACGATGCCCATGTCCGGCTCTTCATCGACCAACGCACGGAAACCCGTGCGCACGATGGCGTGGTCGTCGGCGAGCACGATGCGAATCATGGCGCCAGCATAGCCGATGCATTCGCGGCGGAATGCTGGAATTTTTCCAGTCTCCGCGACGCGCGTTTCGCTACCATCCCGCCATGAACCGATTCCCCGTCTGGTTGCGCGATGCCATGTTTGCCGTCGGCTATGCCACGATCTTCCACGTGGCGTTCCAGACCGCCCACTTGTTCTGGTATCTGCCAGCTGGCGTGCGCTTCGCTGCGCTGCTGTTTTCGCCGTATCGGCGCTGGCCGTGGTTGATCGCAACGGAATCGCTGCTGTACGTTGCGATCCTGTATACACCGTTCGTCACGGCGCACGGCGTTCGCTGGATCGCTGTGCTCGTCTCGAATCCGCTGCTGGCAGCCACGGGCGTGTGGTGGCTACGCAGCAGCGGATGGAGCGGACATCCATCGTCGTCCGCCTCGATGGCACGTCTTCTCGCCTCCTTTGCGCTAGCAGCGGTCGGCGCACTGCTCGGCAACCTGCTCTTTCCTTTCGGCGAAGCGACGCGTCTGTCGACCGCGTTGCTGTTCCTGCAGATCACGCTCGGCGACTACGTCGGTATCTTGGCGATGGTGCCGCTGGTCGTCATGGCCATGCGGAACCCACCTGATGCCGACACCTTGCGCCGCTGGCGCATCGACATTCCGTGCGTACTGCTGCCGATGCTGGCGCTGTATGCGGCGCTTGTGGCCCACACGACGGAAACGCAAACGTTCTTCCTGTCGGCAATGCTCGGCTTCGTTCCCTGTCTCTACTTCACGGTGCGCAGCGGCTGGCGTGGCGCCGCCATCGCCGTCTCAGTCGCCACTGTTACCGTGGCCTGGCGCGCAGCGATGACCGGCAACGCCGACCCGAGCGTCGAAGCGCAAGGGCTGCTCGCCGTCGCCGGCAGCACCTGCCTGCTGCTCGGCGCCACGCAGGACGCGCTTCTCTCCAGCCATCGCGAACTCGACAGACGTAACGCCCGTCTCCTCGCCGCGAAGGAACACCGCGATCGTCTGACCGCCGATCTGCGCGATGCCGCACGCCGCAACCTCGATCTTTCCGAGCATACACGGCGCTGGATCACCTCCGAACTGCACGACGAGATCGGCCAAAGCCTCACGGCGCTGCAAACGCGTGTGCGCCTGCTCGAACGCAAGTCCGGCGCCCAGGGCGGCGATCTCGCCGCGGAAATCGACGCGACACTCGCGCACATGCGCAGGACAGTCTCCGGCCTGATGTCGAGTCTGCGTCCAGCCGGCTTGGACGACTTCGGCTTGACGCATTCATTGCACCAAGGCGCGATCCGCGAACTTATAGAGAGCAATGGCATTTTCTATGACCTGAGCGTCGTAGACGCAGGCGGCTCACTCGACCGTCTTGACGATAACGTGCAGGTCGCGCTGTACCGTATTGTGCAGGAGGCGGCAACCAACGCGGTCCGCCACGCGCACGCCTCACGCCTGTGTGTGCGTCTGCGCATACGCGGAGACGTTCTCCGGAACCGGTTGCTACTCGCCATCGCCGACGACGGAAATGGTTTCGACGTGACGCGGCATGTTGATGGCATTGGCCTACAAGGTATCCGCGATCGCGTGCTGTCGTTCGGCGGCCGCCTGCGTCTGCGCAGCGGCATATCCGGCACATGCCTTCAAGTGCGAGTTGAAACTGGCCGCAAGCCTTTCGTGGCGGTTCCGGCGTGAACTAGAAATTTTCCTATAGGCAAATCGGATGGCGGTCTCCAGCATGGTCATCCATGAAGGGACGAACCGCAAATGATCCTAGCTGGAATCCAGATTTGGATTTCTGCGGATTTCCGCTGGCGCGATCCGCGCTCGACCAAGCGATAGCCTCGATCCCCGAGCTTGACGCAAATTCCTGTCCGCCGGGAGCAACAACATCCGAGGTCGAAGCTCTCGGCAAGGCCCTGCGCACCGACGCCAGCGACAAAGCCATTCTCGATTTCAGCGAGAGCGTCTGCATCTGGGGCGGAGGCCAAGGCCGACGGGTTTGGGGAAATCTCAGGAAGAGAAACAGCTCCAGACTGGCCGAGTTGCTGCGCGCGTGGCTCCGCAACATGGATCCGGCAGCCACCTATGCATCAGCGATTGCTGGCGGAACCACGATAGACGGCCTTGGAGTGTCGTTCGCCAGCAAGCACCTGCGGATGCTCGACCCGACGCGGTTCGCCGTGCTCGATTCGGTGCTCAGCGAAAAACTTGGTTTCGCGCTGAATTCCAATGGCTATGCGTTGTTCATGCGCAATCTGTGCGAGTTCAAGCAGCGCATCGGCTTCGAGCAAAACATCGCAACGCTCGAATATGGAATTTACGAATTGGTCCAGCAGGCTGTTCGCCAAAGGCGGTAGCAACCGGGCACCACGTGCTCACGGCTTACTACAGCGATCCCAACATGGAGTATGCGAGCAGCGCCTCGCCGGCGCTGGACGTGAACGTCCTGAATGCTGCCGAGGTGCTGTTTCGCAATGGCTTGGAAGGGGACATGGCGGCCTGCCCCATCGAGTAGCCGCGTCGTCTTCGGCTTTCGCAGCGAACTTACACGAGAAATGCCAGAGCGACAGCCTGCGCATGTTTCGGCCGATACGCCGGAGACCAGTTGCCGTCGAAGCCGTTAAGCCGTTAAGCCGTTAAGCCGTTAAGCCGTTAATGAAGATCGCGTCCAGCACCAGCGTGAACGCGCCGCGGCCGTGCGTGCAAGCCAGGATCGTCCCGATCTCGTGATTAGACACGAGATCGAACACTGCCACGTTGGGCAGGCAGTTGGCATACGGATTACAGACCAAACAGCAGAGGAACGAATACAGCGGCGTACTTGCAACAAGCGAACCGTCCGGTGAAGTAACTTACAATGTCGAGGTCGTCAACGACGGCAACAACATGACGTGCAAGATCGCCGACGAGTAGGGCGCACGATGTTGAGCAGTTGTCATCCCGACAAAAGCCGACAATTCGTCAGCCGACAATTCGTCACGGATGGGGTTTGTCATGCAAACGCAGCAGGAAGTCCGCTGGCGTGACGATTCCGAACGCCGTCTGCCCCGCCAATGCCAGAAGGTCGCGATCGCCGCTGACCAACAGGCGTGCGCGACCCGCGGCGGCCAGTTCGAGGAAGATTGCATCGTGTGGATCGCGGCATTCCGGCACCGTCGGCGCTCGGGCGGGAATACGCACGCTGGTCGTCCAGGGCAGATAGTCGGCCAGCAATTCCCGTCGATCATCGGCGGATAGACGAAACTTCGGATAGGCCAGCACGCGCAGCAGTTCCCGAGCGGTCGCGGTGCTGATCAAAGGCCGGCATGCGTCACTTTGCCAAGCGTGGCGCAGGCGACTGGCGCTTTCGCTACGGAACACCAGTGCCGACAACACCACGTTGGTATCCAATACCACGCGCAGGGCCGACCCGCTCACGGCTTGCGCTTGGCAGCCTTGCGCAACTTGGCCGCAGGCTTGGCCTTGTATTTCGCAGATGGCTCCGCGACCCGCGAACGTGCCCATTCGACGGCATTTTCGATATCGCCGTCGGTCAGCGCGAGTTCCACCAGCTTGGTCCGCACTGCGTCCGCGCGGTGGATGCGCACGGGCGTCAACACAATCACGCCATCGCGCGTCTGCACGTCGAAATACTCAGCCGCATCCACCGCAGCCGTGGCGGCCTTGGGCAGTGTGAGCTGGTTCTTGGCGGTAAGCTTGGCGAGCATGGCAATGCAAGGAAACAAGGAATCCTTACTTTGCATGCGCGGAGACGGGGCGTCAAGCCGCCCGGAAAGAGAATGTCGAGGACGGCCGCTGCTATCCCTGTGCTCCCAGTGCCCTGAGCAATCCGCGCGCCTTTGCCCGCGTCTCGTCGAGTTCACGCAGCGCATCCGAGTCGGCGACGATACCGGCGCCGGCTCGGAAACTGACGCGATCACCCTGCAGCGTCAGTGTTCGGATCAGGATATTGAGATCAAGATCACCGTCGCGATTGAGATAGCCCAATGACCCGGTGTATGCGCCGCGACCAACGCCTTCGAGTTCCGCGATGATTTCCATGCAACGCACTTTCGGACAGCCCGTAATGGTGCCGCCGGGGAAGACGGCGCGGATCGCCTGCCCCGGTGTTGTTCCGCTACGCAACGTACCGCGCACATTCGAAACGATATGGTGCACGTGCGCGTAGGTTTCGACGCTCATGAGTTCATCGACGATGACGCTGCCAGGCGCACACACGCGACCGAGATCGTTGCGCTCCAGATCGATCAGCATCACATGCTCGGCGCGTTCCTTAGGATGCGCGATCAGTTCGCGCAGGACAGCGGCATCGTCCTCGCTGCGCGGCCGCGTTCCCGCTATCGGGCGTGTCTGCACCTGATCACCACGAATTTCGATCAGGCGTTCCGGCGACGAACTCGCGATCGCCCAGCCATCAATCTGTAGCAGGCCCGCAAAGGGCGCCGGATTGGCGCGGCGCAACGCGGCATACAGTTCAGCTGGACTCGGCGCGCGTTCGCACTGCGCGCGCCATTCGCGTGAAAGATTGACCTGGAACACGTCGCCGGCAGCAAGATATTCGTGGATTCGCGTTACGCCATCGAGAAAGTCTTCGGGTAGATCCTCCTCGATCGCATCGCCTTCGACCGTCGCGATCTGCGACTCCGACGCCATGTCGATATCTGCCTGCAGGCGATCGAGCAGGTCGTCGCGACCTTCCTCGGCGATCAGCCAGGTGCAGTCGTCTTCGTGGTCGATGAGGATGGCGGCCGGGCAGCGCAACGCGAGTGCGATCGGCAGCACGCTGTCACGCGCGTGCGGCAGTTCCAGCGACGGCTCGACTTCAGCGGCGAGTTCGTAGCCCAGATACAGGAGCCAGCCGCCGCGAAACGGCAATAGTGCCTCGTCACCCAGATCATGCGGCAGCTGCTCGCTTTGCCAGGCTAAATCGAGCGCATCGAGAAACCGGGTGCCCGCGCATCTACCGTGATCGCCACGCACATCGCCGAGTCGATCGAGTCGCAACATCGCTTCCGGGAATGCAAAAAGAATGTCGTAGCGAGCGCGCCGGTTGCCGCGCGCGACGCTTTCGAGCAGGCCGGGATAGCGCTGCGGAAACGCCGCTGCGAGCGGAAGCAGGTCGCGGCTGCATGCCAACTTGCGGGTGACAACATTCATCGTTGGTTTCCACGTTCAGCCGCGATGAGCGTCGCCATGCAACGCAACACCATCCCCACCCAACACTCCCCTTGAAGGGGATGACTTCAAAGCACTGCGGCTGAAGCCGCTCCCACAGACAGTTGCTCCCACAGGATCTTGCAGCGACCGCGACATTTCTGCACACGGCAGCAAGTAAACCCGATGCCCCGGCTTCCCGCCGGGAACGTCCGATCGCGAGTGGGGAGCCATCTTTTGTGGGAGCGGCTTCAGCCGCGATGCTTTCGCTTTGAGCAGCACCATCCCCACCTAAATCCCCCCTTGAAGGGGAGGACTTCAAAGCAGCGAGCTTTAGCC
>JBDSFA010000113.1:0-32980 GCA_039919785.1 Dokdonella sp.
CCGCGCGAGCAACCCGAGCGCCTTGTCGTAGGCGAGCCCTTTGGCCGGCTTTCCTGCGGTCTTTCTAGCCATCGTCTGGCAGCCGCCTTCGCATCAGCACATGAATGGAATCAAGCCAGTAAACTGCGCGATGACGAAGCCGGCAATTGCTCCAACAAACAATCCGCCAATGATCACGAGCACATAAGCGACCTTGGTGCTCCCCCGAGTACGTCCGCGCGTATTCGAAAACATTCTGCTGATCGGCTTCTGACGAAACGACATCAACGAACCCTGCGCTGAAAGAGTCAATGGCTGCTCGATCGCGCGGCAATTCTCGCGCCGATCGATTCGCCAAGATCATCGGCCGACTGCCCCGCCAATTGCACCGCCGCCTTGATCGCGGCTGCGTCTAGACCACCGGCACGCGACGCCTCTGCCAACGCCCAAGTCCTCGCAGCACGCTTGCCGCTGCCGCAATACAACAAGACCGGCCTGCGTATCAATGCCAGCGATTGACCGAGCGCATCCACTGACTGCGATGGAATATCACCGTGTGTGACGGGCACATAGGCAAACGCCAGTCCGTTGGCCTGTGCAACTTTCGCGATGGTTTCCGACGAAGGCTGGCCGGGCCTTTCCCCATCTGGACGTAGATCGATGATCGATTCGAACCTGCGTGCCTTGATATCCGCAAAACTCTCCGGCACAACCTGTTCCGTCACCCATACATCATTGGCCAGCCGCTTTGCGTCCACGACGATACGAGGTGATGGCTTGGTAATCGCCGCATAGGAAACGACAAGCGCGACGCCGGCCAGCACAGCGAGCGCAAACACCTCTGTCATTTTCGACATGTTGTGCCTCTGCAATCAGCTTTCGCGAGGTCTATCTCAAGCTTCTTCCATCTCCACTGCCGGCAACGGCGAACTTCCGCCGTGCACCAGCAGCTTTGCGCGCAGCTGCGCCTCGATCGCCGCAGAGATTTCCGGATGTTCCTTCATGTACAGACGCACATTGTCCTTGCCCTGGCCAATGCGGTCGCCGTTATAGCTATACCAGGCGCCGGACTTTTCGACGAAATTGTGGGCGACGCCCATTTCGATCAACTCGCCTTCGCGCGAAGTGCCTTCGCCGTAGAGAATCTCGAACTCCGCTTGTCGGAACGGCGGCGCGACCTTGTTCTTGACAACCTTGACGCGCGTTTCCGAACCGATCACTTCCTCACCGCGCTTGATCGCACCGATGCGACGAATGTCGAGACGCACGGAGGCATAGAACTTCAGCGCGTTGCCGCCGGTGGTGGTTTCCGGACTGCCGAACATCACGCCGATCTTCATGCGAATCTGGTTGATGAAGATGACCAAGGTGCCTGATTTCTTGATATTTGCGGTCAGCTTGCGCAGCGCCTGACTCATCAGTCGCGCCTGCAGGCCGACATGCGAATCACCCATCTCGCCTTCGATTTCAGCCTTCGGCGTCAGCGCCGCGACCGAGTCGATCACCACTACGTCGACCGACGCCGAGCGTACGAGCATATCGGCGATTTCGAGCGCCTGTTCGCCGGTATCCGGCTGCGAGACCAGCAGGTCATCGACATTCACGCCGAGCTTTTCGGCATACGTCGGATCGAGCGCATGCTCGGCATCGATGAACGCCGCGGTACCGCCGTTGCGCTGGCAGCTTGCGATGACCTGTAGCGTGAGCGTCGTTTTTCCCGACGATTCCGGTCCGTAGATCTCGACCACGCGGCCGCGCGGCAGGCCGCCGACGCCCAATGCGACATCGAGCCCGAGTGAGCCGGTCGAAACGACCTCGATCACTTCGTTGACGCGGTCGCCCATGCGCATCACGGCGCCCTTGCCGAACTGCTTTTCAATCTGGCTCAGTGCAGAGGCGAGCGCCTTGCGCTTGTTGTCATCCATCGGTCAATCCTCGGTATGTGGTGGCGGCGAGAGTGCCGCCGCGCTGTCTCAGGAGCTAAGACAACGCAGGAACGAAATTATCCCACAGTACCGACCGCGGCGATCCGCGATTTGCGTGTCAGTTCGTAAGAATCCGCCGCACGCCATCGAGCGCGGCGCCGACGGTCTGCCGCCGCACGGCCTCGCGGTCGCCGTCGAAATGAAAGAGTTCAGCGCGGGCGTAGCCGCCGCGCCGCTTCCAGCCAATCCAGACCGTACCGACTGGCTTGTCCGGGGTTCCACCACTCGGCCCGGCAACGCCGGTGACTGCAACCGCGACGCTCGCACCAAAGCGTGCGAGCGCGCCGGAAACCATTTCAACGACCGTCTCGTGGCTGACTGCGCCGGTGCGCTCCAGCGTTTCCGGGCGGACGCCCAGCAGGGATTCCTTCGCCTCATAACTATAGGCGACGACACCACATTCGAACCAGGTCGAGCTGCCTGGAATATCGGTCAACACCTTGGCGATCCAGCCGCCGGTGCACGATTCCGCCGCCACCACGGTCTGGCCACGCGCCAGCAAGCATTCGGCAACCGCTAGCGCCAAGGCGTGCAGTTCGACGTCGTTGGCGACTTCTGAAGAGGACATGGGCGATTCCCTTGCGAGTCGCGAATCATGCCATAGCTGTCGACGGTGTCATGCAAGGATGCCTGCGCCGTTGCCGCGATCCCGATCAAAAACGGACTTGACGCGAATCGGTGATTCAAAAAGCGTGCCGAGATGGTTGCAGTGATGCGGGAACACGATCTCGACGAAGCGCGCTTCAGCGTCTGCTTTGCTCTCGGTCGCCGCGTCAGAACGCATGATCGAAACTGACCTCGCCCTGCACCGCGACCTGGTACGCAGAGACGCGTCGCTCGAAAAAATTGGTCAGCTCCTGCACATCCTGCAGTTCCATGAACGAAAACGGATTCTTCGAGCCATAGCGCGGAGGAAGCTGCAGCATGGCGAGGCGCTGGTCGGCGACATACTCAAGATACTGGCGCATCTCATTGAGAGTCATGCCGACCACGCCACCGCCGAGCACGTCTTCGGCAAATGCCGATTCACAATCGACTGCGTCGGCGATCATCGTATCGACCTGGCTCGCCCATTGTGCATCGAACAATTGCGGTTCCTCTTCGCGCACCGTGCGCAGCACTTCCAGAGCGAATCCCATGTGTGCCGACTCGTCGCGAAACACCCATGCGGTGCCGGCGGCGAGCCCCGGCAACAATCCGCGCGAGCGCAGGAAATACACGTACGCGAAGGCGCCGAAGAAGAACAAACCCTCGATGCAAGTCGCGAAACAGGTCAGGTTGAGAAGGAAATGGCGCTTGTCCGCATCCGACTCGATGCGATCGAGACGCTGGATCGAATCGATCCAGCGTTGGCAGAACTCGGCCTTGCGCCGGATCGAAGGAATGTTCTGCACCGCTGCGAATGCCTGCGCACGACGTTCCGGCTCGGGAATGTAGTTGTCGAGCAGAGTCAGGTAAAACTGCACGTGCAGCGCTTCCTCGTACAGCTGGCGCGACAGGTACATGCGCGCCTCGGGCGCGTTGATGTGCTTGTACAGGTTCAGCACCAGATTGTTCGCGACGATCGAATCGCCGGTCGCGAAGAACGCGACCAGCCGCTCAATCAGATGGCGGTCGGCTGGCGTCATGCGCTGCACGAGGTGACCAAGATCGATCTGGAAATCGATCTCCTCGACCGTCCAGGTGTTCTTGATCGCCGCGCGATACATGTCGTAGAACTGCGGATAGCGCATCGGCCGCAGGGTCAGGTCGTAGCCATGGTCGAGCAGGTGTGGGGTTGCAGCGGACATTGAAATTCCTTGGCTTCAGCCCTCCCGTTGAAGGGGGAGGAGGTGGATGTCGCCTTACTGACAGGCCTCGCACATCTCCGGATTTTCGAGCGAACACACGAGCACTTCAGAATCGGTGTAGGTCTTTGCCGATGCCGCGCCGAGTGTCGTTTTCGTGATCCGGGTCGCGGGTCGCGAGCGCAGGTAGTACGTGGTCTTCAATCTCCGTTTCCATGCGTACATGTACATGCTCGACAGCTGCCCGATATTCGGGTTTTCGATGAAAAGGTTCAGCGATTGGCTTTGATCGATGAACGCGCCGCGCTCGGCGGCCATGTCGATCAAGGCGCGCATCGGAACTTCCCAGACTGTGCGATAGATCACCTTGAGTTCGTCGGGCAATGCGGCGATCGGCTGCACCGAACCCTCGTTGAACTTGATCGCATCGCGGATCTCACTGGTCCACAGACCCAGTCGCTTCAGTTCATTGACGAGATAGCGATTCACCTGCAGGAAGTCACCCGACAGCGTCTCGCGCTTGAACAGGTTCGAGACCTGCGGCTCGATGCATTCGTGGCAGCCGGCGATGGAGGCGATCGTCGCGGTCGGCGCGATCGCGATCAACAGCGAATTGCGCAGACCATGCGCCTTGATTTCCTCGCGCAGGTCGTTCCAGCGCTTCATGTCGCGCGGCGTGATCTTCCACGCATCGAACTGCAATTCGCCGTGCGCCGCGCGCGTGTCCGCGAACGCCGGATGCGCGCCCTTCTCACGCGCGAGCTCCAGCGACGTACGCAGGGCCCAGTAGTAGATCTCCTCGGAAATGCGTGCCGACAATTCGCGCGCGGCCGCGCTGTCGAACGGCAGACGCAATGCGAAAAACAGATCTTGCAATCCCATCACGCCGAGTCCAACCGGGCGCCAGCGCAGGTTCGACGAACGTGCGGTATCGATCGGGTAGAAATTGAGATCGATCACGCGGTCGAGCTGGCGCACCGCCACCTGCACCGTGTGCGCGAGCTTGGCGAAGTCGAACGCCTGGCCATCGTGATGCTGCGACAGATTGATCGAGCCGAGATTGCACACCGCGGTCTCGCCATCGTTCGTCACCTCGATGATTTCGGTGCACAGGTTCGACAGGTGCACCGCGTTGTCGGATTTCGCCGTCTGGTTGCAGGCGCGGTTGCACGCATCCTTGAACGTCATCCAGCCGTTGCCGGTCTGCGCCAGCGTGCGCATCATGCGCGCATAGAGGTCGCGCGCCTTGATCGTCTTCCTTGCCAGCCCCTGTGCTTCGGCTTGCACGTAAGCGTTCTCGAATGCTTCGCCCCACAGATCCGGGAAATCTGCGACATCCTTGGGATCGAACAACGACCATGCGCCGTCACTGTCGACGCGCTGCATGAAAAGATCCGGGATCCAGTTGGCGAGATTCAGATGGTGCGTGCGACGCGCTTCGTCGCCGGTGTTTTCGCGCAATTCCAGAAATGCCTCGATATCCGCATGCCACGGCTCCAGGTAAACGCAGGCCGCGCCCTTGCGCTTGCCACCCTGGTTGACCGCAGCGACCGAGGAATCCAGCGTCTTCAGCCACGGCACGATACCGTTGCTCAGTCCGTTGGTCGAACGGATCAGCGAACCTTCGGAACGCACGCGATGCCACGCGAGACCGATGCCGCCAGAAAATTTCGACAGCATTGCGACGTCGCGGTACTTCGCATAGATCGCTTCGAGCGAATCCTCGGGCGAATCGAGCAGAAAACAGCTCGACAGCTGTTCGTGCCTCGTTCCGGAATTGAACAGCGTCGGCGAACTCGGCACGTAGTCGAGACCGGCGAACAGTTGATATAGCCCGATCGCGTCGGTGACGGTTTCGCTGAGCGCACAGGCGACACGCAGCCAGAACTGCTGCGGCGTCTCGATGACCTGGCGCTGCGTCGGATGCTTGAGCAGGTAGCGGTCGTAAAGCGTGCGCAGTCCGAAATACTCGAAACGAAGCGTGTGGCTGGTATCGATCGCGTCGTTGAGCTTGCGCGCGTTCGTTTCGACGAAGGAAAGCACGCGCTCGTTGATCAGGCCGGCATCGAAACCGATGCGAATCGACTGCGAGAACGAATACACGCCGAGTCCGTGCACTTCCTTGTCGATGTACGCGGCGAGCAGGCGCGCCGCGACTTTCGAATACTCCGGTTCCTCGGCGATGAAGGACGCCGCGGTGCGAATCGACAATTCGTCCAGCTCGCGTGTGCCTGCTCCATCATAAAGACCTGCGATCGTCTTCAGCGCAACGCGCATCGGTTCTACGTCGGCGAGTCCTTCACAGCAACGCGTGACCGCACGCACGATCTTGTTGAGATCGACCGGCTCTTTCGCGCCAGAACGCTTGGTCACCTGCATCGAAACCGGCCCCGCATGCGGCGGGGTCAGTCGAAAGCCGGATTGGTCGGTTGCGGTGGCAACAGGGGACGTGGTGCGCGGGGCGGCATCAACAACGTCAGGGTTGGACATGGTGTTCTCCTTCACAACGAGCAAGGTCGCAGGAGAACAGCGCGGCGGCGCACGGACTGAGACGAGCTCGACCGCAACGCGCCGGCATTCGCTCCCGCGAGCGAAATCAGGAACCCAGGGGTGACACCGTCGAAAGCGAAGGACCGAATGGACAGGCGCGACGACTTTCGGCCGGCCCCTCCCACGAGGACCTTTCAGCCAGTGCATCGCTTCTTGCGAAGCGACGGTCGCGGCAGGTATCCGGACTCTCGGGTGCGACGAATCTCGCTTGGCGAACAGCGGACGTCGGTCCTGTTGGACCCTCGCGCACGCATCATTCGTTCCCGATCACCGTTGCGGGGCAGCTCCGGACTTTCACCGGATTCCCTTTGCAGCCTTGCGGCCGCATCCCAGATGTTGTGCTGGGCGCCATCGACAACCACAAGATATTCGATACGCCTGCGAATATCAATCAAAAAGTCGCTCGTGTCATGGTGAGCGCGGCAGCGCGCGCCGATTGATTTTTGATACCGCTTCATTGGCAAGGGCAACCGTCGTGTTCGTCATCGATACGGCTGGTTGTGGGCCTTTCATGACCCCCAATCAGCCAAGTCGCCGTCACGCAACGCCGACCTAAACCGTCACGGCTTTCTCTGACGCCTGCGCACGCCCGAGCAGGAACTCGCGCTCACGCGCATTGCGCGTCAGTGCGGCGGCACGCACGAACTCCGCTCGTGCCTCGTCGTAGCGCCCGAGCTTCGCCAGCAGATCTCCGCGCACACTCGGCAGCAGGTGGTAGTCCTTCAGCGAAGCTTCCTTCGTCAACTCGTCAACGTGTTGGAGTCCGGCAGCGGCACCGAACGCCATCGACAGCGCCACGGCACGATTGAGTTCGACGATGGGCGAAGGGGCGACATTGGCCAGTGTTTCGTAGATGGATGCAATGCGCTGCCAATCGGTTTCCGCTGCCGTGCGCGCACGCGCATGACAAGCAGCGATCGCCGCTTGCAATGTGTAGGTCCCGAATACGTTGACGCTGAGGCGCTCGGCCCGATCAAGCGCTGCGAATCCGCGACCCATCAGTAGTTGATCCCACAACGCGCGATTCTGATCGAGCAACAGGATCGGCGCGCCGGATGCGTTCACGCGCGCGCGCGACCGCGATGCCTGAATCTCCATCAGCGCAACCAGACCATGCACTTCAGCTTGATCAGGAATCAGTTCGACCAGCACACGGCCGAGACGTAGCGCATCCTCGCACAACGCCGGCCGCATCCAGTCGTCGCCCGCTGTCGCGGTGTAGCCTTCGTTGAAAATCAGGTAGATGACGCCGAGCACTGACGCCAGACGTTCGCTCAACTCGGCGCCTCGCGGCACCTCGAATGGCACCTCCGCCGCCGCGAGAGTTTTCTTCGCACGCACGATGCGCTGCGCGATCGTCGGCTCCGGCACGAGGAAGGCGCGCGCAATTTCGTCCGTGCTCAAGCCGCCGAGCAGGCGCAACGTCAGCGCGACGCGTGCTTCGGTGGTCAGGACGGGATGGCAGGCCGTGAACACGAGACGCAGCAGATCGTCGCCAATGGTGTCATCGATCGCCTCATCAAAAGCCGATGCGGCGTCCACTTGTTCGGCCGCAAGTTCGTGGCAGATCTGCTCATGCTTGCGCTCGATCAGCTGGTTGCGTCGAAGTCGGTCGATAGCACGATGCTTCGCAGTGGCCATCAGCCACGCGCCCGGATTTTGGGGCACGCCTGTTTCAGGCCAGCGCTCGAGCGCTGCGACCAGCGCGTCTTGCGCGAGTTCCTCGGCCACGCCGACATCGCGCACCATGCGTGCAAGACCGGCAATCAGTCGTGGCGATTCCATCCGCCAGACCGCGTCGATGGTTCGGTGGACTTCGGGCGTCGTCATGGTGGCCGATGAAACCATCGACCCTCGTCTTGCGCAAGGTCAGGCCGCTCTACTTTTCCGCGATCGTCTTCATGTTCTCAAGGCCCGCCGCGAAGTCCTTGCCGACCATTCGGTCCATGTCCATGAATACATGCATGATCTTCGTAACGAAGGGAGCCGGGCCTTGCATCGTCCAGGTGACCGCTGTTTCATCACCTTGCGGATCGAGCTTGAAGTCGGTGAGGTTGTGGGCCTCGAACGGCTTCACGAAATCGAGCTTGATCGTGATCCGCGTCGACGGCTCCGACTCGAGGATTTCCATGCGTCCTTGGCCGACCTTGTTGCCCTTCCATTCGTACACCGAGCCCTCGCCGCTCGCCGCACCGCTGAAGGTCCGCTGCATCGCAGGGTCCATTTTCTCCCACGGCGACCAGCTTCCCCAGCGATTGAAGTCATTGATCAGAGCGAAGACCTTGTCCGGTGATGCCTTGATGCGCGTCGCACGCTCGACCCGGAACTTATCGGGTTTGCGTGCGGCAAGAACAAGGACTATCGCGATCAGTAATGCGATGACGATGAGTATGATCTTCAACATGAGTGGCTCCAATATCCGTTGATGATGTCCGATCAGCGTTGGCCTGCTGCTAGCGAGTCGAAGGGCTGCTGGCTATGGCTGCTTCTCGCTTGCGAGCGCCTCGACCTGGATGCGCAACGTCACGACCATGTTGAAGCCGTAGTCCTTGCCCGCCGTGAGACCGAAGTCCTCGCGGTTGAACGTGGCCAGTGCATCGGCGCCGCACACCTCGCGCTTGAGCATCGGGTGCGGAACGCACTTGAAGCTGTTGATCTTGAGCTCGATCGGCCGCGTGACGCCGTGCAAGCTCAAATCGCCGACGACTTTCGTGGGCACACCCTTGGCGAAACCGGCGAGCTTTCCCTTGTACGTCGCCTGCGCATATTTCGCCGTGTCGAAGAACTTGTCGCTCGCGGCCCACACGTCCAGTTCGTGCTGGCCGAAATCGATGCTCGCCAGATCGATGCGGACGTCGACATCACCCTTGCCTGCAGCCGTGTCCAAAGTCACCTTGCCCGTGGTGTGGTCGAACTTTCCGCGCCAGATCGAAACGCCCATGTGATCTGCTTCAAAACTGGGATAGGTGTGGCTCGGGTCGATCTCGTAGGTGACCATCGCAGCGGATGCACTTCCGACCATGGCTGCTGCCAGCAGACCGGTAGCGATTCGTTTCTTCGTTTTGGTTTGCATCGTGTTGGCTCTGGTGGGTGACGAGATGGTCGATCCCGGCAAGGAGCGGATGACCGGGCCTGGTCGCATGACCCAAGGGACCTGCTTCCGGAACGGTTGATCCTGATGGCGGTTCTTGACTCTGCGACGAACGAACGGGCGCGGGATCGACATCCGCATCGAAGAGATTCCACGCTAAAGCTTCGAAGCCATCTGCTCGCGCAAACGCGCTTCCTGTTCGCGTAGTTCGGGCGTGAACTGGGCACCGAAGTCTTCCGCTTCGAACACCTGGCGAATCTCGATTTCCGATTCGCCTTGCATCGGATTCGGGCAGCGCTTGACCCATTCGATCGCCTCTTCGCGCGAGCGCACTTGCCACAACCAGAAGCCGGCAACCAGCTCGGTGGTTTCAGCAAACGGGCCGTCGATGACCGTCCGCTTCGCTCCCGCAAATCGCACTCGTACGCCTTTCGCGCTCGGATGCAGACCTTCGCCGGCAAGCATCACGCCCGCCTTCACAAGTTCCTCGTTGAACTTGCCCATGTCGCTCAGCAACTGCTCGCTCGGCATCACGCCGGCTTCAGATTCCTGGGTTGCCTTGACCATTACCATGAATCGCATCGTTGTTTCCTCCGACAGTGAGGGATGTGGCGGGATTCTTCCCCCTCAACTCACGCGACGAACCAGGGCACCCCGAATCGACAAATGCGCTTCTGCGACGGTAACGCGGCGCCGTCGATCTATCCTGATCGATGCCGCTTGAAAGCGATCAACCGAATACGATCGCCCGCAAGAAGGCCTGCTCGCCGCCGCTGTAGCGCAGCGGCGCGTCGGCATCCGTGAGCGCATCGGCCAGCGCAGTCGCCAGTTCGTACTGACGCGGATCGAAGCCGGCGCGTTCAAGACCCGTAAACAGGCCGTACATCACCGCCTGCGCGACGACGAACCGATCGAGGTCTGCCGGTGGTCCGGGATCGTTTTCGCGCGGGGCGTCGAAGAAACGCCGACAGGGTTCGACGTCGAGTGAATTGTAGGCGCGACAACGGAACGGACGCGCCGCATAGCCTGCGCAGGCGCCCACTTGCAGGACCGGACACGCGATGCTGCGCAACGGACGCTGACCCGCTGGCATCTGCGCGACGAGATCCGCCGTCGCGAGGCAACGCGCACTGAAATCAGCGAACGCGACGGCGTCTAGCGTTACGCGCAGATGTTCGAGCAAACCGAAAACTTCGGCGGCGCCCACAGCGACCTGGCGGTGGCAGCAGAAGCTGCAACCTTGCGCGCATGCAAGCGTCTTGCGCTGCTCCAGCGGGATTCCCGCGAGCGCTGCTTCGAGCGCTTGCAAGGCACGCTGCCGGGCCACCTCAGGGCCGAAGCGCCGCGCATCGTCGAGACTCTGCGGCGCGACGGTATCGACGATGTCGCGACCCATGGCAAGGTAATGCGGAGGCAGGCTCATGCGTGGGTCGAATCCTACGAAAGGCAGCGACCGAGGCTACAGCGCCACCTTGCCGCGGTCCATCCCACGCGCTCGCAACGCAAAGGACTGCCGTTGTGATCGGCGGCTTCGCCGACCTCGTGTAGCGATGCGATCCCGGCATTCGAAGGATCCGAACCGAACAACGTTGATTTTTGGTGGTCGATTCGGACCTCATTGATGCAACCACTCAACCAATTGTGCGCGAATCGTCGCCAAATCGCACGTCTTGACTATCTGCCGATGGAACTCATCGAGTAGGGCCTTGCCTTGACCGATGTCGCCCAATCGACGTTGGCCGTTGCCTGCATACCGAACTTCAACTCCCCGCCCACCATGATCTCGTCATGCCGGATGAAACTTCGTTCCAGCGGCTTCCCGTTGAGCGTCACGGTGCCGATGTACGGATGCGTGTCGTCCAGGTTGTCGGCGACGATCGTGAAGCGCTTGCCGTTCGGAAGGTTCATCGTCACGCGTGAGACAAATGGCCGGCCGATCACGTATTCGTTGCTCGCCGGAGCGACCGGGTAAAAGCCCATCGCAGTGAACAGGAACCAGGCGGACATCTCGCCGAGGTCGTCGTTTCCGGCGAGGCCGTCGACGCGTGCGGCGTACTGCGTGTCCATGATCTGCTTCAGCCGTTCCTGCGTGCGCCAGGGTTGGCCGGCGTAGTCGTAGAGATACGCGACGTGATGGCTGGGTTCGTTGCCGTGCGCGTACCAGCCGATCAGGCCGGTGATGTCTTCCATGTGCGCGAAACGTTTGGGATCGACTTTCGCGTTGAAGACGCTGTCGATCATCGCGGCGAATTTCTCGCCGCCGCCGTGCGCCTTGATCAGGCCCGCAATGTCCTGCGGCACGTACCACGAATACTGCCAGGCGTTGCCTTCGGTGTAGTCGGTACCGTAGCCGCTCTTGCTCGGGTCAAACGGCTCCCGGAATGCGCCGCTCGCGACGCGTGCGCGAAGGAAGCCGGTCTTCGCGTCGTAGGTGTTGCGCCAGTTGCGCGCGCGCTTGTCGAATTTCGCGGCGATGTCCTTGCGACCCATTGCGGCGGCCGTGCGCGCGATCGTCCAGTCGTCGAATGCATATTCGACGGTCTTCGATGCGGCCTCGCCTTCACGGTCGATCGGCACGTAGCCGAGTTTCATGTAATCGCCGAGCCCGCCGTACGGCGCATAGCTCGCGCTCGCGACCATCGCGTCGAGCGCAGCCTTCGTGTCGTAACCGCGGATGCCTTTCATGTAGGCATCCGCGATCACCGGCACCGCGTGATAGCCGATCATGCACCAGGTCTCGAGGCCGTGGAACGCCCACACGGGCAGGATGCCCCACGGACTTTGCGCGCGCGATGCGAGCAACGAATTCACGACGTCGTTGGTACGCTGTTCGGGCTGGATGATCGTCAGCAATGGATGCAGGCCGCGATAGGTGTCCCACAACGAAAACGTCGACACATTGGTGTAGCCGTCCGCGTGATGCACCGCGTTGTCCGATCCGCGGTAACGGCCGTCGCTGTCCATGAACAGGCTCGGCGCCATCAGCGAGTGGTACGCGGCGGTGTAGAAGCTCTTGCGCATTGGCTCGGACGCGTCGACGTCGAATACAGAAAGCGCATCGGTCCACGCCTTGCGTGCCTTTGCGTGCGCACGGTCGAAGTCCCATCCCGGCATCTCCGCGTCGAGGTTCGCGATCGCGCTTTCCTCGCTTACCGCAGAAATCGAAACCTTGACGATCAGTTCTCGCACACTCTTGTCGAAATCGACCACGCCGACGAGCGCGCGGCCTTCGATTTGTGCGCGCGTCCGCGGTGACTCATTCGCTGGCGGTGCGAACCCCTTGTAGACCACATCCTGTTCGGTGTTCTGCAGCGAGTTGCCGTTCGGCGCCTGCGAGAACTGCATGGCGAAATAGAGTTGGCGGCCGGCCGCCCATCCGCGCGTCTCGCGAAAGCCGGTGACCGTGCCATCAGGCCGCAGCCGCAGGCGCGCCCACGACACCTTGCCCGGGTAGTCGTACATGCTCGGTCGCAAGTCGATGAGTACGTGCGCCGACTTGCTTTGTGGAAACGTATAACGATGTACGCCGATGCGATCACCTGCGGTAAGTTCCGCGCGGATCCCGTAATCCGACAGTGTGACCGCGTAGTAGCCCGGCTCGGCTTTCTCGTCATCGTGGCTGAAATGCGAGTAGTAGCCGCTGCCCGGTTTCGTGATATCGCCCGGTTCGAGCCGCACGTCGCCCGTGCTAGGCATCACCAGCACGTCTCCCAGATCGGAATGGCCCGTGCCCGAAAAGTGCGTATGCGAGAAGCCGAAGATCGTCGTGTCCTCGTGCCGGTAACCTGCCGCCCAGCCGTAGCCTTCTTTTCGGCTTTTCAGTTGGGTATCCGGGCTGAGCTGGATCATTCCGAATGGCACGACCGCGCCGGGAAACGTATGGCCCTCGCCACCGGTGCCAATGAACGGGTCGACCGCCTCGAAGGCGCGGGTGCTTGTCGCTTCGTCGGCTATGCCCAACGACATCTGGGTGATGCAGCAACAGCCGATGCTCAGGACCATCATCCAGGATCGCAAGTGGAGACCTCTGCGTTCGCCGGATAGCCGATTCCTGGAACGAGGCTGGATGGACAGCGAGGCCGCGATCGGCATGACTCTTGTGCTCCGTTGGACAGGTTGCGGTACGCCGAAACAATCAAACCGCCTGTTTGGATCGTTCCAATTCCGACACGCTATCACACCCCGGCAATACAGCTCATGTGGCACTGCACGATGACAAAGGCGTGTTTATTGCCCATCCTACGTAAATTGGAACGATCCAAATTGAAGACGATCCGCGGCTCCCGCCAGCAAAACCTCACATTGAACGACGTGGCCCGCGGCTGCGGAGTTTCGCGCGCGACCGTGTCGCTGGTCCTGCGCGCAAGCCCGCTGGTGAAGGCGGAGACACGCGCCCGGGTCGAAGCGGAAATCCAGCGTATCGGCTACATCTACAACCGTACCGCGGCGAACCTGCGCGCGCGTTCGTCGTCGAGTGTCGCCTTGGTGATCAACGACCTCTCCAATCCGTTCTTCGCCGAATTTGCCGCCGGCGTCGACGAGGCGCTCGCGTCGATCGGTTTCGTGACCCTGCTCGGCAGCACCGGCGAATCGGTCGAACGCCAGCAGGCGGTGCTTGCGTCACTGGTCGAACATGCCCCCGCCGGCATCATCCTTTCTGCCGCCGAAGGCAGCGATGGCGCAGCGATTGCGCGCGTCGTCGGCCCGCAAATCCCATTGCTGCTGTTCAACCGCGGGCTCGATGGTGAATGGGATTTCCTGGCGATGGACAACTGTCGAGGAGCCTACCTCGCGACGAACCATCTGATCTCGCTCGGCCATCGCCGAATCGCGTTCTTCGGCGGGCATCGGCAATCGAGTTCCTGTCGCGAGCGGCGCGAAGGCTATGTCACGGCGCTGACGGAGGCCGGCCTCGAAGCGCCATTGCAGTGGCGAATCGAAACCATTCCGACGCGTGTCGAGTCGGCGCGCCAGACTGGCGCATTGTTCGTGCGCGATCCCGCGCCGACCGCAGCGGTCTGCTACAACGATGCCGTCGCCCTCGGCCTTCAACTCGGGCTCGTCTCGCGCGGTCGACGTCCCGGCGAGGATTTCGCGGTGGTCGGCTTCGACGACATTCCGGAAGCCGCGGTCAGCATGCCGACACTCACGACCATCGCGACCGATCCGCGCGCGCGGACGACAGGCGGCCGAACGCATTCTCGCGCGCATGCACGATCCGTCGTTGCCGCTTGAGCAGAAGGCTGTGCCGGTCAGTCTGGTCGTGCGCGAAAGCTCGTGTCCTCCTTCACATCCCGATGGACGTAGCCGTCATGACTGATCGCACTGCAAGGCCGCCCGTCGCACTGGCCGTCGTCACCACGCTGTTCTTCATGTGGGGCTTCATCACGGTCCTCAACGACGTGTTGATTCCGCACCTCAAATCGGTGTTCACGCTCAGCTACACGCAGGCGATGCTGGTGCAGCTGATCTTCTTCGGTGCGTATTTCGTGATGTCGTTGCCGGCCGGCAAGGTGATCGACTGGGTCGGCTACCGCACCGGCATCATGATTGGCCTCGCCGTCACCGGCGTCGGCGCTTTGCTGTTCATTCCAGCCGCGCAAACGGTCTCGTACGCAATGTTCCTCGGCGCGTTCTTCGTGCTGGCCAGCGGCATTACTCTGCTGCAGGTCGCGGCGAATCCGTACGTGAGCCTGCTCGGCGATCCGCGCTATGCGTCGAGCCGTCTCAATCTCGCGCAGGCGCTCAATTCGCTCGGCACAACGCTCGCGCCGAAACTCGGCGGCGTGCTGATCCTCTCGGGCACCGTGCTCGGCGCGGCGGAACTAGCGCGGCTCGCACCCGCGGACCTGATCGCCTATCGGGCCCAGCAGGCGGCGCTGGTGACCGGCCCGTACATCGGGGTCGCGGTCACGTTGTTCGTACTCGCGTTCGTGGTGTGGATCTTCCGGCTGCCGCCGCTCATCGAAGCAACGGCGCGCGCCGATGCACAAAAGCACCGCGTCGCCGACGTGCTGCGCCATCGTCACGTGCGCCTCGGTGTCATTGCGATCTTTCTTTACGTCGGTGCCGAAGTATCGATCGGTAGCTTCATGATCAACTACGTGTCGATGCCATCGATCGGCGACTTCAGTGAAGCGACGGCTGCCGGTTACGTGTCACTTTACTGGGGCGGCGCGATGATCGGACGCTTCATAGGCTTCGCGTTGATGCGCACGCTCGATCCACGCCGTCTACTCGGCTCGTCTGCCGCGATGGCCGGGTTGCTCGTTGTGCTGACGATGGTCGCGCAAGGGCATCTGGCACTGTGGAGCGTGGTCGCGATCGGTCTGTTCAACTCGATCATGTTCCCGACCATCTTCACGATCGCGATTGAAGGCATGGGCACGATGACCGACATGGTATCGAGCTTACTCATCATGGCGATCGTCGGTGGGGCGATCGTGCCGATCGTGCAGGGCATGCTCGCCGATCACATCGGGCTGCAGCACGCTTTCGTGTTGCCGTTGGCGTGCTACCTCTTCATTGTCTACTACGGTTTCTACGGCTCGCTCGTACGCGGTACGCACGCCATGTCACCGACGACCGCTATTCCGCCGGGAGGGCGCTGATGAATCGCATCGTCTGCTTCGGCGAAGCGCTGATCGATTTCCTCGGCGTGCCGCCAGTTGATCCCCAACAACCGCGCGCATTCCTGCAACACGCCGGTGGAGCGCCAGCGAACGTCGCCGTCGGAATAGCGCGGCTCGGTGGTCATGCCGAATTCGTCGGCATGCTCGGCATGGACATGTTCGGCGACTTCCTCCTCGACAGCCTGCGCGGCGCGGGTGTCCACGTCGGTCACGTGCAGCGCACATCGGATGCCCCGACAGCGCTCGCGTTCGTGTCGCTCGATACGGATGGCGAGCGCAGCTTCAGTTTCTACCGGCCGCCGGCAGCGGACCTGCTGTTCCGCGAAGATGCCCTCGCCGACCAGGTATTCGCCAGCACACGCATCTTCCACACCTGTTCCAATTCGCTTACCGAGTCGCCGATCGCCGACGCGACGTTCGCTTGCATGCAGCGCGCGCGCAGCGCTGGTGCACTGGTAAGCTTCGACATGAACCTGCGCCCGGCGCTATGGCCGGCGGGTACGGATGTGGGGCCGCGCATCTGGACAGCGCTCGAGCGTGCCGACGTGGTCAAGCTCAGCACCGAGGAGTTCGCATTCCTCGCCTCGCAGCTTGGTGGCGACAGCGCGGTGCTGGAAAACATCTGGCTTGGCTGTGCACGCTTCGTCGTCGTCACCGACGGCGCGCGCGCGTTGCGCTGGTTCACACCCGAGCGCCAGGGCACGCTGGACCCGTTCCACGTCCGCGCGGTCGACACCAACGCCGCCGGCGACGCGTTTGTCGCAGGCATGCTGCACGAGCTCGCGCGTCGCGGCGTCGATGCGGCCTCGTTGCAGGAAATTGCCAGAGATCCTTCCGCTATCGGCGACGTGCTTCGCTTCGCCGCCGCATGCGGTGCGATTGCGGTCACCCGCCACGGCGCGTTCTCGGCAATGCCAACCCGCGACGAGGTGCATGCACTGCTCGAACGCCACGACGCCATCCAGGTGTGACGATGCTGACGACAACTCTCCCGGATTTCCGTACGGTCGATTTCCTCCGCGGCCATATCGAGCAGACGATGGCGTTCTACCATCCGCGCTGCATCGATCCGGCCGGCGGATTCTTTCACTACTTCAAGGATGACGGCACGATCTACGACCGCCATCATCGTCACCTCGTCAGCAGCACGCGCTTCGTCTTCAACTATGCGATGGCCGCACGCGAATTCGGCCGCGACGATTACCTTGATGTCGCACGACATGGCCTCGACTATCTGCGCAACGTTCATCGCGATTCGGCGAGCGGAGCGTACGCATGGACGATCCTCGATGCTCGTCCCGACGACAAGACCCGTCACGCCTACGGCATGGCCTTCGTGCTGCTCGCCTATTCGACCGCGCTCAAAGCCGGTATTGGCGAAGCAGCCGCGTGGATTGACGAGACCTGGTGCTTGCTCGAAGAACGCTTCTGGGATGCGCAAGCCGGCCTCTACCGCGACGAAGCGGATGAACACTGGCAGTTTTCCGCTTACCGTGGCCAGAACGCGAACATGCATCTGACCGAAGCACTGCTCGCGGCATTCGAAGCGACAAACGATACGCGCTACCTCGATCGCACACTCGCCGTGGCGGATGCGATGACACGCCGCCAGGCAGCCCAATCCGCTGGTCTCGTATGGGAACACTACGATGCACATTGGTCGATCGACTGGGACTACCACCGCGATGATCCAAAGCATTTGTTCCGACCGTGGGGATTTCAGCCCGGCCATCAGACCGAGTGGGCGAAACTGCTGCTGACGCTCGACCGCTACGCACCGAGGGATTGGCTGCTATCGACCGCGACGCAGTTGTTCGACCGCGCTGTCAGGCATGCGTGGGACGATGAATTCGGTGGGCTTTGCTACGGCTTCGCGCCCGAAGGCAGCATCTGCGACAGCGACAAGTATTTCTGGGTCCAGGCCGAATCGATTGCCGCCGCTGCGCTCCTGCACGAGCGCACGCAAAGCGCCCGACACGCGCGCGACTACGATCGCCTGTGGGCCTATTCGTGGGCGCACCTCGTCGATCACGAATACGGCGCGTGGTATCGCATACTCGATCGCGAAAATCGCCTCTACTCGGATGAGAAAAGCCCAGCCGGAAAAACCGATTACCACACGATGGGCGCTTGTCACGAAGTGATTGCGCTGCTGCGCCGCTCGCCTTCCGCATTGACCTGAATCTCCCGGGGCCTGACCCATGTCCAAGTACCTGCTCGCATATCTGTTTCTGTTTTCGCCATTCGTCGCCTTCCCACTTCACGCGAAACCCGACTCACAGGCGATCAAGCCTGTCGATGCGGCCGAGTCTGCACGCCTCGCAGCGGACGTCAAAGCCGAGTTTCTGCACGCGTGGCGCGGGTATCGGCAATATGCGTGGGGCCACGACGACCTCGCGCCAATCAGCCACAAGCCGTATGACTGGTATGGCGAATCGTTACTGATGACGCCGGTCGATGCACTCGACACGCTGGTCGTGATGGGACTCAACGACGAGGCTGACGCGGCGCGCGAACTCATCGCGACGAAGCTCGATTTCAACAAGGACATTTACGTCAAGAACTTCGAGATCACGATCCGCCTGCTCGGCGGATTGCTCTCGGGCTACCAAATGACAGGCGACGCACGCCTGCTCGCAAAGGCGGAAGACCTGGGTACACGCCTGCTGCCGGTGTTCGATTCTCCGACTGGCCTTCCGTGGGTGGAGATCAACCTTCGCACCGGCAAGACACGCAATGCACTGACCAACCCAGCCGAGACAGGAACGCTGCTGCTCGAATTCGGCACGCTTGCGAAGCTCACGAAAAAGCCAGTGTTTTACGACAAGGCGAAGCGCGCGCTGGTCGAGACGTTCAAGCGACGCTCGTCAATCGACCTGGTCGGCTCCTCGATCGATGTGCAAACCGGCAAGTGGAGCGATCCAGACTCGCACGTCTCCGGCGGCATCGATTCGTACTACGAATACCTGTGGAAATGCTGGCGCCTGTTCGGTGACGAGGATTGCCTCGCGATGTGGAAGACGAGCATCGCGGCGGTCAACGCGCATCTTGCCGACGAGGTCGACGGTGCGCTCTGGTATGGATACGCCGACATGAACACGGGCAAGCGAACGCACACGACGTGGGGTGCGCTCGATGCGTTTTTCCCGGCGTTGTTGTCGATGTCGGGCGACGTGTCGCGCGCGGCGCGCCTGCAGGATTCGTCATTCCACATGTGGCAGCTCCAGGGGATCGAACCGGAAGTGCTCGACTATCGCACCGGTGCAATTCCGTACCCAGGTTACGCGTTGCGGCCCGAGATCGTCGAGTCGGCGTATTACCTCGAGCACTACACGCACGCTCAGAAATACCTCGCGATGGGTCGAACGATGTTCCGCGATTTTGAGAAGTACTGCCGCACCGACGCGGGCTACGCAGCGCTCAAGAACGTGGTCACGAAGGAGAAGAAGGACCGCATGGAGAGTTTCGTCTTCGCCGAAACCTTCAAGTACTACTATCTCCTGTTCGCGCCCACTGCTCTCGACTTTGACGCGATCACGTTCAACACCGAGGCGCATCCATTGCGCGCAACGTGGCGCGACGCGGCGCCTTCCGTCGCCGCCAACGACGCCGCGTCGGAAGTCGATCCACGGATAGGTACCGCGCACGGTGGCAACGTGTTTCCAGGCGCCGTCGTGCCGTTCGGTATGCTGCAATGGAGCCCGGAGACGACGAAGGGCGATCACAGCCGCGTCGCGGCGCCGGGTGGTTACGCGTACGACGCCATGCGCGTGCGTGGGTTCGGGCTGACGCATCTTTCCGGCACGGGTTGCCGAGGCGCGAGTGGCGATGTTCCATTCCTGCCGATGACCAGCGTACCCACGGTGTCGCCGTCAACCGATGCGAAAGACGAGACGTTCTCGACCACCTATTCGCACGTCAATGAAACGGCCGAGCCTGGTATGTACGCCGTGCGGCTCGCGAATCGCGTCAAGGTCGAGCTCGCCGCCACCGCGCGCACCGGATCTGCGCGCTTCCGCTATCCATCCGGCGTGCCTGCGACGATGTTGATCCGCACGTCGGACAGCGAAGTCGGCAGCAGCGATGCGCGCGTGACGATCGATGCGACAACACGCAGCGTCAGCGGCTCCGTCAACAGCGGCAACTTCTGCGGCTATCTCGACGCCGAGAATCGTCGAAGCTACTACACGCTCTACTTCGTCGCGGAATTCGATCACCCGTTCACGGAGCAAGGAACGTGGGAAGACGCGGCCGTGCACCCTGCTGCCACTTCTGCTCGTGGCGGCACCGGCTACGGCAAGGACGGCTTCCCCGAAGCCGGCAAGGGATCGGGCGCCTGGCTGCGCTTCGACACTGCGGCGGAACGAACGGTCAGCGTGCGCATCGGCATTTCCTACGTCAGCATCGACAACGCGCGCGCGAATCTTGCCGCGGAGAATCCGCCGTCGAAGGCCTTTGCCGACGTGCGCGACTCGGCGCGTGGCGCATGGAACGAGTGGCTGTCGCGCATCGCGATCGATGGCGGCAGCGCCGACCAGCGTCGTGTCTTTCGCACGGCGCTCTATCACGCATCGATGCATCCGAATCTCTTCAGTGACGCCAACGGCGAATACGCCGGCTTCGATGGCAAGACGCACCGCGTCGGCCCGAATCAGCACGCGCAATACGCGAATTTCTCAGGCTGGGACATCTACCGATCACAACTGCACCTCGTCACGTTGCTCGACGCGGACATCGGCAGCGACATCGCGCAATCGTTGCTCAACCAGGCCGACCAGAACGGCGGCGAGTGGGATCGCTGGACGCACAACACCGGCGGCACGCACGTGATGAACGGCGATCCCGCCGCACCGGCGATCGCGGGGATCCACGCGTTCGGCGGCACGCATTTCGATGCGAAGAACGCGCTCGCTTCGCTGGTGCGCGCCGCCGATGTGCCGACTGGTCATGATGGCGAGAAGCGCGGTTGCGTGATCGAGTGCGTCGGGCAGCGGCCGGACCTTGAACGCACGCGCGCACTTGGCTATGTCCCGACCGATACGCAAGCCTGGGGTGGCGCGGCGGAAACGCTGGAGCAAGCGAGCGCAGATTTCGCACTCGGCGCGATGGCGCAAAAGCTCGGCGATGCCACGACAGCGCGCCGCTTCCTCGAACGCGCAGCTCACTGGCGCAACCTGTTCAACCCAGGCGCGACGCCGGCTGGCGGCTACATTCAGAACCGCAACGCCGATGGTTCGTGGCCGGCCTTCGATCCTGCATCCGACGACGGATTTGCCGAAGGCAGCGCCGCGCAATACCTCTGGATGGTGCCTTTCGATGTACCCGGCTTGTTCGACGCTCTCGGCGGCCGTGAGCGTGCGATCGCGCGACTCGATGCGCTGTTCCACGACGAGGACGGCGCCTGGTCCCTCACCGGTTCCGGCGACCTGCATGTCGAGATGGACAACGAACCATCAATCGCCGCTCCGTGGCTGTATGCGGTTGCGGGACAACCATGGAAGACTCAGGCAACCGTGCGCGAAGTCGTCAACACGCTGTGGAAAGCGACTCCAGACGGCATCCCGGGCAATGACGATCTCGGCGAGATGTCGTCGTGGTACGTCTGGTCGGCGCTCGGGATGTATCCATTATTTCCGGGGCGTGCGGAACTCGTACTCGCAAGTCCGCTGTTCGCACGCGCGGTGATCCGCCGCGCTTCAGGCGATATCGTCATCGACGCGCCGGGCGCGAGCGCAGATGCCGCGTACGTGCAGTCGCTGCAGGTCAATGGCCAGGCGTCGACGAAGGTGTGGCTGCCTGCGGAATTCGTTGCCAAGGGCAGCCATCTGCAGTTCGAACTCGGCCGCGATCCGCAGCGTGACTGGGGCGGGACGACGGCTGATGCACCACCCGCGTTCTTGACCGCATCGTCTGCCAAGCAGTGATATCGAGGTTTGGTTGTAGGCAGGACCCGACGCACGTCAATGCAAATGCTCGATGTTGGCGGTCGGCGTTACCTTTCGCCAATCAGCGAAGATCATGTCGAGCGAATTTGTCGTTGGCGCCATTGCTTCCCGGTAGCAGCAATACGCTGATCAGCTTTGCGCTGCTCATGCTTGAGGCTCCCCCGAACCCGCTGTTGCAGCGACGGAATCGAGCCACTGCCGCAAGGCTTGCTGAGCAGGCAATAGCATGCTCAATGTGTCCAGCGCATCACGCAGTATCGGTAGATCCTCGATGTTGTCGACATCCGTAAGGCCACCCACCGCACCGACCGCGCCGTGAGGCGACAATTGCTGCCGAAGGTCCGATGCCGTCTGCGCCTGTGAATAGCGCACGCGCGTCCAGACCTCGCGGGGAATCTGCGCGCAACCGGCGAACAACCAGAAGCCGCCATCGCTGGCATCGCCGATCGCAAACGGAGTGTGCACATCATCCAGTACGGTGAGCGCACGCTGCAGTGACTCAACCGTCAATTGTGGAGCATCCGCGCCGATCAGCAACACACGGCCATGGCGGGCCTGGAGCTGGGCGTACACCGTGTGCAAGCGCTCACCGAGATCTCCCTCCCCCTGGTGCAACGACGCAAAGCCTGGCCACGCAGTAACGGCGGCCGGGTCGGCTTCGGCAATGGCCCAGTACGGCTTCAACCACGGCTCGCAAGCGCGCGCGACCTCGGCGGTAGCCGCCGCGGCCAGTTGATGGAAGCGCCGCGCCGCGGGCACACCGATGCTGGCGGCCAGCCGCGTCTTCACCGGCGACGAGCCGGGTGTCTTGACGAAGATGGCGAGCGCCGCCGTCATCTGCCGCTCCGACGCATCGCGCGCCACGCAGGCCACGCTTGCGCCGCAGTCAGGCGCCAGTGCCGCAAGGTCGTGCGCAGCCAACCTTGCTGCGCGTATTTGCGCGCGCTGGTTTCCAGTACCGCGGGAATATGCCGCAACGGCAAGCCTGCGCGCCGCGCGGCCCACACCAGCAGATGGTCCTCGCCATAGTCGGCCTGTTCGTCAAAACCATGCAGCGCGTCGAAGCACGCACGCGGCAGCAGCAGGCCCTGGTCGCCGAACGGCAACCCCAGCCAGCGCGCGCGCCAGTTCGCGCCAGCCGCGTTCAAAGCGGTCCAGCGCGGCCCGTCGCGACGGAACGCCAACGTGAACCAACCCAGCGCGTCGCTACCGTGCGCGGTGAAACGCTGCAACTCGCGCAACGTTTCCGCGCGTAGCCGCGAGTCGGCATGCACGAACCACAGCCAGTCACCGCTGGCCATGCGCGCACCCAGGTTCTGCTGGCGCGCTCGGCCGGGCTCGCTGCGGCAAACGCGATACGGCACCTCCTGCGGCCATGCCGGGGGCGGCAGGCGCGACACGTCATCGGCACACACCACAATTACCTCGCTGCCGGGCGGCAACGCGACGAGTTGCTCCAGCAGCGTCTGCCATTCGCCGTCGCCCGGTGCCAGCGGCACGATCACCGATAGCGACACGCAACGGGGCTGAACCACGTCGGGCACCGGCCGGCTCAGCAGCAGTTGGGAACGGTGCTACCGGCCGTGCTGGCGGGCACGCAATCGAACAAGCCGTGGTGCCGGTGCTTGTCGCCATCGATACGGAAGTGCGCCGCATAGCGACTGCCCGAGAGCATGTCCGCTGTGTTGCCGCAGACGAGCATCGGCCGGCCATTCTCGAATCGGTGATGATCGTCCAACTCAAAGGCATGCGGATGGGTAGGCAGGCTGCCGTGATAGGTGGCAACCTGACCGTAGTCTTCACAGCGATCCTCCAGCGGCAGCTTGAACGCACGCCAGGTGATCGATTCGAAACGGGCAAAGCCTATGCGTTGTTCAATCGCCGCGTCGGTCAGCGCGATCGGGCTGCGCACACACACACGGGCATCGGCCACACCCAACTGCGCGAGCAGGCGACGAAAATCCTCCACGTAGAGTGCGCCGGCCAGACATTCGCCGAGCAGTACCGGATCAGCCAGCAGCTCGCGCGGCAAGCGGCGGTCGCTGAAGACATCGGAGAAATACAGTTCGCCGCCCGGCTTGAGCACACGCAACGTTTCGGCAAACGCGCGGCGTTTGTCCGGCACCAGATTCAGCACGCAATTGGACACCACCACATCGACCGAATTGTCGGCGATGCCCAGCGCCGCCAGATCGGCAAGATCGCCCAGGTGAAACTCGACGTTGGAATGCGCGTGGCCGAACGCCTTGGCATGGAACGCGCTGTGGCGCTCGGCTACCTCCAGCTGCTGCGCGGTCATGTCGACGCCAATCACGCGTCCATGTTCGCCGACCAGACTCGACAGCAGATAGGCATCGCGACCACTGCCACAGCCAAGATCGAGCACGGTCCTGCCATCCAGCGCGGGCGGCAGCGGCGAACCGCAGCCGTAGAAGCGGTCGCGCACGTCCGGGTGCAGCTGCGACAGGATCGTGCGCAGTGGCTCCGGCATGGCGTCAATGCTGCAGCAAGCGGTGGTGCGCAGGTCATTGCTTGACTGCAGGGTCTCGCCGTAATAGTTGCGCACCGACTCTTGTTGCGCGTCCGCGCTGGTGTCCTCGTTCTTCGTCTCAACCATGTTCATGTCAATGCGCCTCCACAGGAACTGCCCGCGCCGGCGGTGCAACCATAGCAATGATCGCCAAACACGATCGGGTCGCGTTCGATGTCGGCGAATGATTCGATGTCCCAAATGCTGCGCTCGCGGCCTCCCTGCGGAAGTTCGAGCGCTTGATTGAAGTCGCAGTCGAACAGCTGGCCAAGCCAGTCCACCGACAGCAGGTTGCGACACATCACGCCGAGTGCCGCCTTCGGATTGAACGCATCGAGCAGGGTGTGCATGTAGCTGTCGTAACGGCCTTCTCGTTCGAGCAGATGCAGGAAGCGCTTGATCGGCATGTTGGTGATGGTGAACAGGCGATTGAACACGACGCTGAAGTGCTCGGCCAGTTCATGCCGATAGGTCGCCTCCAGTGACGCCTGGGACGGCGGCAGGGTCGCACCGACCGGGTTGTAGACCAGGTCCAGTTCCAATCCGCTATCGGGTTTGCCATAGCCGAGTTCATTGAGCTGATGCAGCGCGCGCAGGCTTGGATCGAACACATGCTGGCCGCGCTGCTTCTCCACGTTGGCCTTGCTGTAGCACGGCAATGAAGCAACCACCTTGACGCCCTGCTCGGCGAGAAACTCCGCCGTCCCCTGCTGCCCCGGCTTGAACAACACGGTGAGATTACAGCGGTCGATCACCGTCTTGCCCAGCGCGCGCGATTCGCGCACCAAAGTGCGGAAATGCGGATTCATCTCGGGCGCACCACCGGTCAGATCCACGGTATGGATGCCCGGCGCATCGGCCAGCAACACGAGCAGTCGGTTGATCGTGGCGGCCTGCATGATTTCGGTGCGCTTGGGGCCGGCCTCGACGTGGCAGTGCTGACAGGCCAGATCGCACAGCTTGCCCACGTTGATCTGCAGAATTTCCAGCGGCGTGCGAGGCAGGCTGAGGCCATGTTCGCGCAGGGTACGCTCGAACGGCGGCAAAGCAGTGCCTGTGGACAGGACGGCATTCACAACAAACTCTCCAGATCAAATAAATGGCATCGCATCAACATGCAAATGCCCAACTCACCCGCGTCGCCATGCGTGATAGCGCGCCAGCCAGCCGAGTATGCGTTCCGGTGCGTGCGCTTTCTTCCAGTTACCCGCCGCGTATTTGTTCGCCTCGGCCCAGGTCGGGTAGGCATGAATGGTGCCAAGAATTTTTTCCAGGCCCAGCCCGTGCCGCATCGCCAGCACAAATTCGGCCAGCATCTCGCCAGCATGTTGACCGACGATGGTAGCTCCCAGAATGCGATCCTTGCCTGGCACGGTCAGCACCTTGATGAAGCCGCAGGCATGGTTCTCGGTGATCGCACGATCAAGATCGTCGAGCTCGTAGCGGGTAACTTCATACGCGATCTCCTGCTGCTTCGCCTCACGTTCGTTGAGGCCGACCCGCGCCACCTCAGGGTCAACGAAGGTCACCGCTGGAATGACAGAATAGTCCACACGGAAACGCCTGAATTGACCGAACAGCGAGTTCACTGCGGCGTACCGCGCCTGATGTGCGGCAACGTGGGTGAACTGGTACGGACCGGCCACATCGCCGCAGGCGTAGATATTCGGATACAGCGTGGCCAGCCAGGCGTCGGTTTCCACCGTGCGTTCGACCGGTATACCCAATTCCTCCAGGCCGAATCCGGACGTGCGCGGCTGGCGTCCTACCGCCACCAACAGCGTGTCAAAGGGCACGCGCACGCGCTTGCCACCGTCGTCACAGACCAGCATCTGGCCGTCGCCGCCACGCTCGACAGCAACTGCTTTGAGCTCGGTGCGAACATCCACGCCGTCGGCCGCGAGCCGATCGCGCACGAACGCAGACACCTCGTCGTCTTCGCGCTCCAATAGACGCGCGTGACTCTGGATCTGGATGACGTGCGAACCCAGACGAGCGAAGGCCTGCGCCAGCTCACAACCGATCGGGCCGCCGCCTAGTATCAGCAGACGGGCTGGAAGTTCATGCAGCTGCCACAGCGTTTCCGAAGTGAGATAGCCTGAATCGGACAACCCCGGCAGGTCGGGCACGCGTGGCTCTGCGCCGCTCGCAACAATGATGGCCCGCGTGGAAATGGGCTTGCCATCGACCTCCACCACCCATGGCGACACGATGCGCGCATGACCGCGCAGCACATCAACGCCCAGCCCTTGGTAGCGTTGCACCGAATCATGCGGCGCCACCGTGGCAATCGCCCGCTGCACGCGTTCCATCACCGCACGGAAGTCCACCCGGACTTCGCCAGCATTCACGCCAACCGATTTCGCATCGCGCGTCTGCGCCACCAGCTTCGCGGCATGGATCAGCGCCTTCGACGGCACGCAGCCGGTGTTGAGGCAGTCGCCGCCCATCTGGTGATTTTCGACCAGGGTCACTTTCGCCCGCACCGTCGCTGCAATGTAGGCGCTGACCAAGCCAGCGGAACCCGCACCAATCACCACCAGATTACGATCGAACTTCTTCGGCTTCGGCCACTTGGCATAGACCCGCCGCGCCTTTACTCGGGCCATGATCCAGCGCGCAAGCAGCGGAAAAACTCCGAGCAACACGAATGAACCGATGATCCGCGCCGAAAGGATGCCCGACAGCGAATGCAGGCTGGCCAGCTGAGTGCCGGCATTCACGAACACCACCGTCGCCGCCAGCATGCCGACCTGGCTGACCCAGTAAAAGGTGCGAACGGGCAACGTGGTCAGCCCCATCAGCAGGTTGACCACGAAGAACGGAATCACCGGCACCAGTCGCAGGGTGAACAGGTACAGCGCTCCCTCGCGCTGCACGCCCTCATTGATCGCGTGCAAGCGTTTGCCGAAGCGCTGCTGCACAGTGTCGCGAAACACGAAGCGGCTGGCGAGGAACGCGAGCGTCGCGCCGACACTCGAAGCGAACGAGACCAGCAACGTCCCTTCGAACAACCCGAACAACGCGCCGGCGGTCAACGTCATCAGCGTGGCTGCGGGTAGCGAGAGCGCGGTAACCGCCACATAGGCCAGAAAAAACCCGACCCCGAATAACCACGGATGGACTTGCCGAGAAACGTCGAGCGCCTGCTGACGCGCCTTCAGTGCGTCAAGCGTGAATTGATGCTGCAAGCCGAATGCGAAGAAGGCGACGACCGCGCCGAGCAGGACTATGACGATCAGCCAGCGAATGATGGTGGTGCTGTTTTTCATGCTTACTCGGCCATTGGAACCGGGATGCCAATTGAAGCGATACGAGCGACGCACACACGGCGGCCTCGCGGGCAACGAGCGCCCTGGCCTCGTGCAGCAGCGCAAAACTCATGCCCCACAGCACCGCGCCAATCGTGAAGTGAAGCAACCAACCGATGATCGGCTTCGCGGCCAGACCCATCATGGCGTGAACCAGGCCAGTTCGCAGTTCACTCATTGGGCCATACTCTGACGAAATCAGCTCGTCGAGCCAAAAAATCGGAGCGCTGCGAAATTGACCCCATTCCTGCTTGCACATGAACCCGCGATTCGGCTGGGTGCCTTTGCCAGCATTTTCTGCGTGATGGCGCTGTGGGAAATGCTGGCACCGCGTCGTCCTCAAGCCATCGGGCGTTGGCGGCGCTGGCCGTCCAACCTGGGCATCGTTGTGCTGGACAGCGTGTTGGTGCGGCTGATTTTCCCTACTGCGGCCGTCGGCGTGGCGATGTTTTCCGAAGCGCACACTTGGGGGTTGTTCCATGCGTGGCAAGCGCCACCTTGGTTTGCGTTGGTGGCATCCCTGCTCCTGCTGGACCTGACCATCTACCTGCAGCATGTGATGCTGCACGCAGTCCCGCTGCTGTGGCGGCTGCACCGCATGCATCATACCGATCTGGAATTCGACCTGACCACCGGCGCACGCTTCCACCCGCTGGAAATCCTGCTGTCGCTGGTGATCAAGCTGGGCGTCATCGTTGCGCTCGGTGCGCCCGCGCTGGCGGTGCTGGCGTTCGAGGTAGTGCTGAATGTCACCTCGATGTTCAATCACGGCAATGTTCGCTTGCCGCAGCGATTGGACCGCCTGCTGCGATGGCTGCTGGTCACGCCGGACATGCATCGCGTGCATCACTCCTGGCATCCGGACGAGACCAACTCCAACTTCGGTTTTAATCTGTCGTGGTGGGATCGGGTGTTCGGCACCTATCGTGCGCAGTCGCGGGACGGCCAAACCGGCCTGACGATCGGCATCAACCAGTTCCGTGATCCGCGCGAGCTCCGTCTGGACCGCATGCTATGGCAGCCGTTCCGCGGTCCGGTGGACAGCTACCCGATCAATGCCCGGGCGGAAAATCGCGACTGATTCGGGGCGCCATCATCAATCGCAGGCAAACGTGCGTTCGGTCGTGCGCAATACGGGCAGCAAGGCCAGGCGATCTTGTGGTTGATGAATCGTGGCCAGACTGACTGCGCGCGATGAGTCGACGGACAGGAGGTCGTCCGCCCCGCGCCGCGATTGACACACATCGTCACGGCCGCAACCAGCGCCGCAACAGTGCCTGTATCAGCGGAGTCAGGCGGGTGCGATTGCAGGCATCAGCGGCCTTCCTGATCGCGTCGGCCTGCGTCGGATAAGCGTGAATGACGAGCCCGAGGGTGCGCAGGCCAACGCCGGCGACCATCGCCAGGGTGATCTCGTTGATCATCTCACCAGCGTGCCGAGCCACGATCGTTGCGCCGAGGATGTGATCGCTGCCTTCGCGAACGTGGATCTTGACGAAACCGCACTCTTCGCTATCGGTGATGGCCCGATCGACATCGTGCATCGGGATAGTGAAGGTCTTGACCGGGATGTTGCGTTCGCGCGCCTGCCGCACATACAGGCCCACGTGGGCGATCGCCGGATCGGTGTAGGTGCACCAGGGAATCGTCAGCGCGCTCAACCGCTGACGGCCATGGAACAGCGCGTTGCGTACCACGATGCGCGCCGAGGCGTCGGCCGTATGCGTGTACTTGTGCTCCAGGCAGACATCGCCGGCGGCATAGATACGCCGATTGCTGGTGCGCAGAAAATCGTCGATTCGAATGCCGCTCTTTTTGTCGTAGTCGACACCCGCGGCCTCCAGATCAAGGCCCTCGACATTGGGTAGCCGGCCGACCCCGGTGAGGATGGCATCGACCGCGACCGTACTTTGGTAGTCGTCGCTGACCAGATCGACCCGCTTCTCGCCGTTTTCCACCCGCACACCAACGGCCGTCGTATTGAGCCGCACCTCGATGCCGTCGTGCGCGAAGGCCGACGAGAGCAACTGCGCGGCGTCGCGTTCTTCTTTCGGCAGGAACAGCGGCCAGCGCTGCGCGATGATGGTTTTTGCGCCGAAGCGAGAGAACGCCTGCGCCAGCTCGCAGCCGAGCGGACCGCCGCCGATCACCAGCAGGCGGCGCGGCAATTGGGTCAAATCAAAGACGTTTTCGTTGGTCAGAAAACCAGCTTCAACCAAGCCAGGAATCGAAGGGACATCCGGCCTCGATCCCGTAGCTATCACGGCCTTCTTGAAGCGCAGTCTCGAACCATCCACCGCCAGCGCGTCGCTACCGCTGAAGCGCGCCTGGCCGAAGAACACGTCCACGCCGGCCGCGTCCAGCCGCTGCAGGGAATCGGCGCGGCCGATACGCGCGCGGATGCCGCGCATGCGTTGCATCGTGGCCGCGAAATCCACGCGGATATCCGCCGGGACCTGCGCACCGTAGATTTCAGCACCGCGCATCCCGGCATATAGATTCGCCGTGCGGATGATCGCTTTGGACGGCACGCAACCAACGTTGAGGCAATCGCCGCCGAGCAGGTTGCGTTCTACCAGCGCGACCTTTGCGCCCAGCGCCGCCGCCGCATGCGCCGTCACCAGCCCGGCGGTGCCGCCACCGATAACCACCAGACTGTAGCGATCCGCGGGCGTCGGATTGCGCCGACCCGGCGGATGCAGACTCTCAAGCCGTTCACGCTCCTGCGCATCCGGCGGCGCAGCCGAGTGAAAATCATGATGCTGTGACATGGCGGTACTCCGTGGATCGAACTATAGCCAGCCACCGCGAAACCCGGCACGCCGCAATCCTGCGCAAACCGATGGACAGCCGCGCAGCAACCGCCAGATCCGTCCGCTCCGATGGTTTTCGATCATCATCAGCACGATGCCCTGGTCCAATCCGAAATGTCCGTCGGCGACCCATGCGGTGTGATCGTCGTCAGCCAATGAAGGGTTGAAGCCGCTTGCGTATTGCTGCGCGGGCAGCATCTCGGGATAGCGCTCGCGCATGTGGCGCGCGGCATCCAGCACGATATCCGGCGAGAACGGCAGCGAAGCCAGCGCTGCCCAGCCGGCCAGGGTTCCATCATCCGGACCGAAGGGTACTCCGCGTGCGGCATAGCCGAACAAGCGTCGGCGTGGGTCGACCCCTTGCGGCAACGGCTGGCTCGGGCCGTCGCCCGCTGTCAGTCCCCAGCAATGTTCACCATAGCCGGCGAAACCGTTCGGGTTGCGTCGTGCATATTCGCGTTGGACCTCGGTCGCACGGCGACTGTTTTCGAAATAGTCGCAGCGCTTCTCGCGCATGAAGCGATCGCGAATGCCGCGAAAGTCAATCCAGGCGTGCGAGAACTGATGCACGAACAACGGACCCGCATAGAGAAAATCGTAACCGTACAGATTTTCCCACTGATAGGTCGCGGTCCAGGCGTGGTACGCCTTCTCGCCCCCCTCGATCGGGTGGGTCGGTGAGCCCAACGCCAGCACATACAGCACGATCGCCTCGCTGTAGCCCTCCCAGCCGTAGTTCAAGAAGCCACATTCGGGCTTCCAGCCCATGCGGATCGTCGCTTGCCGGTCCTGCGACCAGCGCCAGTCGATGCGCTGATAGAGCGTATCGACCAGCGCGCGCAGCGCGGTTTCCTCGGCTGTGGCCGCTGTAAAATAGCAACCAGCCGTCAACATGCCGGCAACCAGCAAGGCCGTGTCGACCATTGACAACTCCGAGCGCCAGACGCGCTCGCCCGTCTGCATATCGAGAAAGTGGTAGTAGAAGCCCTTGTAGCCGGTCGCTTGCGCGGCTTCGCTCTGCTCGCTGTCGTGAAAGAAACGCAAGGTGACGAGCGTGCGTGCCGCCGCATCGGCACGCGTCATCCAGCCACGCTCGACCGCCACCGGATATGCCGACAAGGCAAATCCGACCACTGCGATACTGCACGGCGAGTCCGTCCTCGAGGTGTCCGCCACCAACCCATTGGCCGGGTTCACAGCCTGCAGAAAATAGCCGAACGCTGCGCGCTGCAAATCATCGAGCCATGCCTCGTCAGTGACGGCGGGCGACGGCGTCATCGACGGAAATCCATAGTGACGGCGGCATCCTCGCGAGGCGCTTGACCGCAAGCGTTTGCCGACAGGCTATCGCCTCGCACTGGGCCGGCCGCCGGATTCGGGAGGATGGTTGCGTCTGGTTTCACGTCGGCACGTATTGGATGTCGGAAGGCTTGGTGGGGTGAGCAAAGGTTGCATGGACTGTGAGAATACGCTCGCTGCCTGCTTTCACCACCACCGTGTAGCCGCCGCAGATTTCAGTACCCTTGCCTCGGCTACCGGTCTCCAACCTCCACGCTGCGGCCGTTGAGTCGTTTCATGCGACGCCGCCGGGCGACACCACGCTACATCCTCCGTGCTTCGCAACCTCTTTCCGGCACAATGCCGCCTTGCCCTGCCCCGCTGCGCCAAGTCAAACCACATCGCCAGCAACTCAAGGACACACGCTCGTGTCGACTGGAAGGCTTCGTGCAGAGCATTTGGATGTGATCGCTGATGCAAAAACGTTCTGTTTTGCTCAGATTCAAGTTGAAAAAAAACAGATCTTCTTCAATTGCATGACGATCTAGGTACCGACCAAACCTACGCCAGCTTTTCGTCAACAGGCGCATCGCGCTTGGCGAAAATTCGAGAATTCTCAAAAAACAACAATACATTACATGTCTGAAACAGATTCCAAACTCCACACGCCACTGATGCGCCAGTGCTGGCGCAGGTTCATTTAGCCGCTATTTTCTCGGCATTTCCCGCACTTTCTTGGCAGAGACCTCGTCGAAAACGGCTCCATGGACACAATATGGACACACGAGACCTGCTTCGGAGCTGTCCAGAGGCGCCCGCCGAGCGTGGCGAGTGTCCATGGAAATTATGGCTTTGACTGCATATGGCCTTTGAGCCATCATCGGCCACGACCGGATCGCCTGGTTTCACACCGATTTGGACCCCGCTCCCGCGCTTAGCAGAATCGATGAGGCTACAAATGGCAAGAAAACTCAATGCCGTGATCGCCGCCCTGCCGGCAAGCAGGCGGACGCGCATCGAAAAGCGCGCGCAAGAGTTGGCGACGCTGAAAGACTTGCGTCTGGCCGTCGAGAAGACGC
>JBDSFA010000323.1:0-2432 GCA_039919785.1 Dokdonella sp.
GCCAAGGCGTATGCGGCGGTCACCCAGCCGCAATCGTGGTGGAGCAGCGAGCACACCTGGTCGGGCAAGGCATCGAACCTGAGCCTCAAGGCCGAAGCGGGCGGCTGTTTCTGCGAGCGCTGGAAGGACGGTAGCGTCGAACACGGTCGCGTCATCATGGCGCTGCCGGACAAGGTGCTGCGCCTGGACAGCGCGCTCGGTCCGCTGCAGGAATTTTCGCTGAAGGGAATCCTGAACTTCTGGATCAAGACCGGCGATGACGGCGCAACCCAGTTGGTGGTCGAATACCGCGTCAACGGCGCGAGCGTCAGCGAGCTCGACAAGTTCGCGCCAAGTGTCGACGAAATCCTCGGCGCACAAGTCGCGCGCTTGGTGCGCTTCATCGACAGCGGCAACCCGGAAGCCCCGCCAATGGAGGAGCCCAAAGTGCAGGTCCAGACAGACGCGCGTGCGACGGTGCTGGAGGAATGGAAGAAAAGCGCGGAAGCCGCGAAAGCGGCTCAGTCCGGCTCGCCGGATGCGCATAAGGGCAAGCCGGCGAAAGCAAGGCCGGCGAAGACAACTGGCAAAGACCCGCCTTGATCTGACGCGTCGAGGTTAGGTGGAATCTTCTCTTCTCCCTGCGGTCGCCGATGGGAGAAGGAAAAAGCCTGCCGAACGTCGACACCCACTCCAAGCCTTGAAACCTTACCGCCGCATATCAAAGCGCCAATTCCGGTGCCGTCCGCTCCAGAGCGGCAGCGGAGTGTGCCGCCTGTGTCGCATATCCCCGCCAAACAACGTTATTGATTACCTGAAGGAAAGGTTGCCAGCGCCGCGTGGTCGCCGGCCAGCCCTTCCTCGATCCTGACGCGTGCGAACCGTCAGGCACGCTCGCCGCGACCGATCGGACGCCAACCCCGCGACCGACCGCATCGCGAATGCAGGGAGGGGTTTCAATGACCATCAACAAGCGTAACCGGGCTCGCCGGCTTTCGGCGGTCCGTCATCGTTCGTGCATGCTCGGTCTCGCGCTATTCGTCGCCGGCGCATCGGCGCAGTCGCTGGACGCCAGCCAGCAGCATGGCGGCCGCGATCCGCTCACCACCGCGGATGCCAGCGGCGCGTTGCGCACGTTCACGCCCAGCGGCGCCATCGACAGGGACAACGCGTTCTTCCAGAGCATCGGCAGTAACGGACGCTCGTGCAACAGTTGCCATCGACAGGAAGACGCGTGGTCGATCACGCCCGAACATGTGCGCGCGCGTTTCAATGCGACGCAGGGCAACGATCCGATCTTCCGCACCAACGATGGTTCCAACTCGCCGACTGCCGATGTGTCGACGGTCGCGAAACGCAGGCAGGCCTACAGCATGCTGCTCAATCGTGGTGTTCTCCGCGTCGGCATCGGCATTCCGGCGAATGCCGAATTCAGTCTCGACGCTGTCGACGATCCCTACGATCATGCGAACGCGGCGGATCTTTCCCTGTTCCGTCGCCCGCTGCCTTCGACGAACCTCGGCTACATCACAGGTCTCATGTGGGACGCACGCGAGACCACGGCACCTTTCCTGCCGCCGATGGACGCGGGCATGGCCAATGCGGATCTCGTCGCGAGTCTGCGCCACCAGGCGATTGACGCGACGCTTGGACATGCACAAGGCGCTACTCCGCCGAGTGAAGATCAGCTGGCGCAGATCGTCGGATTCGAGACGGAGCTTGCCACCGCGCAGATCCGCGACGATCGCGCGGGCTATCTCAATGCCGACGATGCGATGGGCGGCCCACGCATTCTCGCCAGCCTGCGTTTCCACGTCGGCATCAACGACACGCTCGGCGCCGATCCAACCGGCGCCTTGTTCAATCCCGCATCGATGACCCTCTTCGACGCCTGGACCGAAGATCGTGGCGCCGCGCGCGCGTCGATCGTGCGTGGCGAGAACCTGTTCAACAGAAAACCGATCACCATCACCGGCGTCGGTGGTCTCAACGATGCGCTCGGCGTGGCGTCGATCCCCGGCACCTGCACGACCTGCCACAACGCGCCGAACGTCGGCAATCACACGGTCGCGCTGCCGCTCAATATCGGCCTGACCGATGCGACGCGCCGAACGCCGGACATGCCGCTGTACACGCTGCGCAACAATGCGACCGGCGAAACCGTGCAGACGACCGATCCTGGCCGCGCCTTGTTGTCGGGCAAGTGGAAGGACATCGGCAAGTTCAAGGGACCAGTCCTGCGCGGTCTCGCGGCGCGCGCACCGTATTTCCACAATGGCTTCGCTGCGACACTCGAGGACGTCGTTGATTTCTACAACACGCGCTTCAATATCGGATTCAGTGTGCGCGACAAGAAGGACTTGGTCGCATTCATGCAGTCGCTGTAGAACCCGCTTCAGCCCTCTCCTTAGAAGGGGGGGGGCTGAGGCATTTGTGGGAGCGGCTTCAGCCGC
>JBDSFA010000165.1:0-10413 GCA_039919785.1 Dokdonella sp.
CGCGATGCCTTTGCTGTTGACTCATCAAAGCATCGCGGCTGAAGCTCCCACCGATCAGCGCAGCACGCGCACTCGGACCTGTGCATACCCGCCGTTCGCGGAGAGTGCAGTGATGTCCTGCGCGCCCGTTTCGGCGAACGCGTGTTCAAAGCCGCCAGCACCTTGCGTCTCGCCTTCGAGCTTGCCGTTGACCAGCCAGAGTACTTGACCGCTTGCGCCCAATGCGTGCAGACGCAACGTTGCAGGTTTGTCGCTGTTCGGCGCGCGCGCTATCGCAGCATTGTCGGCGATGCCTTCAATGCGCATGGACTGGCTCGCATCGAGTCCATCGGCTACGCAGCCCAACGCCAGGGGCGGCAGGCTTGCGCGATGACGTTGCTCGCGCGACAGCCACGGATAGGCGAGGGCGGGCCAGCGCGCAATATCGATTTCGCGCACCGATTTCCCGTGGCAACCGACACTCAGGCGCGCGCCTGAGGCGTCCACTCGCACGTGCAAGAGACCAGCGCTCCACAGCGTGCTGTCGCGTTCCGGCAGGGTCGGCGGAATCACACCGTTCAATATCCACGCGCTGTGTTTCTGAAAGCACAGATCCGCGTGCGCAGGATCGAAGGCGAGACCGAGCGGCCAGCACACGTCGGTCTCGGTCACGCTTGCAGGTGGCGGTTGCGGCGCGATCGAGGTCGCATTGCGCGGCAGGCTGTCGACGAGCTGAAACATGAGTGGCAACGCGGTCACCGCGCCGTACTGGCCCGGCAATGGCGTGCCATCAGGGCGACCAATCCACGCCGCAACCGTGTACTGACGCGTTGCACCGACCGCCCAGGCATCGCGAAAGCCGTAGCTGGTTCCGGTCTTCCATGCGACGCGCGGTCGGGAGCCAGGATCGAACGTGCCTGGTGCATATCCGGGACGCGGATTGGCTTCGAGAATGTCGCGGATGATCCAGGCCGCGCCTTCCGAGAGAATGCGGCGGTCGGTGGTCGCGTCCTCGCGCGTGTAACGGACGCGACCGGCGATGCCGCCTCGATTCAGGGCGGTGTACGCGCCGACCAGATCCTCCATGCGCACACCGACACCGCCGAGAATCACCGACAGATTGGGTTCGACTCCGCGTGGAAGGCGAAGGTCAAGGCCTGCATTCGCGAGTCGTGCGGCGAACCGCACCGGACCGATGCGATCGATGAGATCGACCGCCGGCACATTCAAGGAAAGCCGCAGTGCTTCAGCAGCGCCGACCGGGCCGTTGTAGGCCATGTCGAAGTTGCCGGGTCGATACGTGCCAAACGATTGCGGTGCGTCGATCAGCAGGCTTTCGGAATCAATCAGGCCATCATCGAGCGCAAGTCCATACAGGAACGGCTTCAACGTCGAACCCGGCGATCGCCACGCACGCACCATGTCGACGTGACCGAGCCGCTGCTCGTCGCCGAATGCGCCTGAGCCGACGTACGCGCGTGCCTCAAGGTTTGTATTGTCGACGACGAGCAAGGCTGCCGAGGTGCGATCGGGTAGACGTGTGAGGTAGTCGCTGACACGCGCTTCGAGTGCGCGTTGCAGTTGCGCATCGATGGTCGTGTTGATGCGGCGCGTGCGCGGTTGTTCTTCATGCAGACGCTCGGCGAGCAACGCAGCGCTGAGCGGCGGCTGCAACGCACGTGCGGCGACTGATTCGATCTGCGCGTCGTGGACTTCGACACGCGTCCACACGCCGAGGTCCGCCATGCGCCCGAGCACCTTGTCGCGCGCCTTGCGTGCAGCAACGGGCTGGCGGTCAGGCCGCAGGCGGCTGGGCATTTGCGGCAACACCGCGAGCAACGCAGCCTCGGCGTGCGACAGGCGCGACGCGGGCTTGCCCAGATAAGCCCACGATGCCGCCTCGACGCCTTCGATGGTGCCACCGAACGGTGCGCGGTCGAGGTACAGGGTCAGGATCTGCTGCTTGGTCAGGTGCGCTTCCAGCTGCAGCGCTCGAAATATCTGGCGCAGCTTGCCGGCCGCGTTGTGCGGCGTGCGATCGAGGATACGCGCGACCTGCATCGTCAGCGTCGAACCGCCGGAAACGAGGTGGCGATGCACCACCCACTGCGCGAATGCACGTGCGAGCGCGAACGGATTCACGCCGGGGTGGCGGTAGAACCAGCGGTCTTCGTAGGTCAGCAGGGCCTCGACGTACAGAGGTGAGACGTCGTCGAGTTTTACCGGATAGCGCCACACACCGTCGCTGTCGGGGAATGCGCGCAGCGGCGTGCCGTCACGCGCAAGCACCACCGTGCTGCCGCTGTTGGTGTCGGGCAGAGGGAGCGGGAACAGGCGGTCGAGTGCGAAGGCGATCAGGACGAGCAACAGCGTTGTCCACGCGGTTCGTTTGAAGACGCGGTGCAAACGTGGATTCATGTTGGCACGCGTGCATCAGAAAGCGAACACCATCCCCACCCAACCCTCCCCTTGAAGGGGAGGGCCAAGGCACAATTCGATCTCGTGCGGCTACACCGCGCTTTTTCCTTGAAGCCCTCCCCTTCAAGGGGAGGGTTGGGTAGGGATGGTGTGTTCATTGCAATCAAGCTGCAATTCCGGGTGCGAAATTTCGCTACGGCTCAACCACCTTCACCGACGCCGGCACACTCTTGCCAACGCCACGCACCTGCGGCATGTACATGTCCTCGACCAGAGGCGGTGGTATCTGATACGTCCCCGGTGACACTGCGCGCACCATGTAGAACACGTGCGCGGCTTGACCCTTGTCGAGCTTCAGCGCCGCGATGTAACGGTCGTCGCGGAATTCCTCGTGACGCACTTCAGCGGCCTGCGCGCGATCGGTGATGCTGATTCCGTCTACGACGACGTCGGCCCATTGCTTGGCATCGGTGAGGTTGAAGTTCTCGATCTCCAGGCCGCCCGGCAGCAGGTCGATCAGCAGTGCATCGGCCATCGATTCGCGTGCCTCCAGCTTGAGGCCGACGATCAGGCTGTCGCCTTCCTTGAGCGCGCTCGGCTCCCACGGCTTGCCGTCGAGCGTGTAGTACTGGCGCTGGATCGCAACATAGTGATCGTCGACGGGCGGCGCCGTCTTCGGCACGCCAGCGACGTCAGTGCTGACATAGAGCGGCAGATCGCCTTGTGGCGTGAAGCGCACGCCGGAGGAGATTTCGGTACCGCTGAAATCGCGACTCCACAGGCGGTCCGGACTGATCGGACTCGATGCGGCGCCGATGCCGAGAGTACCTGCAACGACCTTGTCGCCATCCTTGATCAGCGTCTTGCCGAGGCGAGCCAACGCAATCTGCTCCTGCGTGCTGAAGTACGTCCAGTGGAATGCCTGCTCGCGTTCCTGGGCCTCGGCCAGATGCTGGCTGCCCGTGATCGAGCGTGCGAGTTCGAATACGCGACCGTCGTACTCGGGCTTGGCGAGGCCGTATTGATGCGCCAATGCGATCATCAAGGCGGTGTCGCGCAGATCTGAACCGTAATCGCCGAGATACCACGGTCGCTTCACCTTCATCGAAAATGCATCGGCGATCGCCTTTTCCGCGCGCGGCGTGTCGCCCATCAGTTTCAAGGCGATGCCCAGGTGCACCAGCGGCAATGCAGTGATGGTCTTCGCGCGTTCGTTGTCGTAAAGCGCGCGCAAGGTTCCTAGCGGCGCGCGGTTCACGCGCGCCAGCACGTAGCCCGAATACGCCTCATTGGCGAAGCGCAATGCATCGCCGTGCTCGTAGCCGTAGAACGGGAGACCGCCGGAGAGGAGATCGTCGTTGAGCCGCTTGAGCGCTTTCTGCAGCAGGTCGTCCGGCACCGAGAAGCCTTCGTCACGCGCATCTTCGAGGAACTCGACGATATACGGCGTGATGAATTCGTTGACGCTGCTGTCGCCACCCCACATCGAAAAGTGGCCGGAAGGAATCTGCATCGATGCAATGCGCCCGATCGACGCCTCCACACGCGCCTTGCGCTGATCGGCCGGCAGACCATCAACATGCAGGTTCTGCGCAGTCTTCTCGTCGAGCAGCAAGGCGCCGAAGCCTTTGCTGGTGGTCTGTTCGATGCAGCCGTACGGATACTTGAGCAGGTCCTTGAGGGCGGTCGCGAACGGCAGTGGCGGCAGGCTCGACACGGTGAGCCGCGCGCTGACCGAGTCGGCGAGCAGGCCGTCCAGCGTATCCGCACCGAGCGTAACCGGCTCAAGCGTCTCCAGCGCGCGCGATGTCGATCGCATCACGCTCGGCCATGCCGCGCGCACGACCATCTCGAAGTGACGATCGATCTTGATGTCGCCACTCGAAGCGACGACATTGATCTTGCCGACGCCGTATCCAGCGAGCGCGTTGAGCGGAAAATTCAAGGTCGCTTTGGCGCCATCGGCGAGTTTGACCTTGCGCTCCCCTTGCTCGATCGCGAGCGGTTTCGCGGTGCTTACCTTGACAGCGAATTCGCGCTCGCTGCCCGAGAAATTTTGCAGGTCGAGCGTGAGTGCAGCCTTGTCGCCAGGAGCGAGCACGCGTGGCGTCGAGATCTCCGCGACCAGCGGTGCACGCACGATGGTTTCCGTGTCGGCGCCGCCGTACTGGTTTTCACCGAACACTTCCGCGGTCACGCGCACGGTGCCGTTGAAGTCCGGCATCTTCAGGACGACGTTCGCTTCGCCTTTTGCATCGAGCGCGACCACGCCGGAGAACAGATCCACCGTCAGCACCTTGGCTGTCGGCCGGCGTGCCTGCGGCAGTGCGGCCAGCGCCATGTCGCCACCGTAACGAAGCTTCGCGGTATCGCCACTGAAACTTTCGATCACACGGCCATATAGATCATAGGCATCGATACCGAGCGCACGCTGCGCGAAGAACCAGGCATTGGCATCGGGGCGCAGGAAGCGCGTGATATTGAGGATGCCGACATCGACTGCAGAGACCGTCACGTACGCTTTCTTGCCGGCGAGCGCGGGCGCCTTCACGGTGACCGGCAGATCGATCTCGGGTTTCATCTGTTTGGGTGCATCGACTTGCACGTCGATCTTCCGATCGCTGCGATCCATCGAGACAAAGGCTTCGCCCACCGCGCGCGCCGGGGTGATCTTGTCGGCCGCGGAGCCGCCGCGGAACACGAGTGCGGTGACATAGACGTCATGGCGCTCCCAGTCCTTGGTGACGGGAATCTCGAATATTGCGCCGGGCTTGGCGTCGATGTTCTTCGTGTAGAGCATGTGGTCAGATTCGACGATCAACATGCCCGGACCTGCTTGCGGTGGTGTGACCGTGACCTTGAGCACGTCGCCGGCGTGATAGGTCGGCTTATCCAGCGCCAGTTTGACCTTGTCGGGGCGCGCTTCCTTGCCACGGTTGTCATCGCTCCAGCTCCAGCCAGCGAAGAACGGCAAGCGCGTGGTGAGTCCGGTTGCCGGATCGAGGATCTCGACGCGGTAGTTGCCCCAGTCGACCGGCACGTCGAACTTCACGACCTTGCCCGCTTCGGCATCGAGCTCACGCGATTCTGCGTCCTCGTAGCGCTGGTTGTAGTCGAAGTGCCAGCCGCTTTCATGATCGAACACCCAGCGATAGTCGCGATACTCGCGCACGAGTTTTAGCTTGAGATGCGCGCCGGCGAGCAAGTCGCCGTTCGCATTGCTGCGGATCAACTCGAACCCGGCACGACCGCGCGCATCGGAACCTTCCTTGAGATTGAACAAGGGACGCACGCCGATGAGCGCATCGGCGGGCCACACGGTGCGCTTGAGCGTGCGTGTGACCGTGCGGCCGCCGGATTCGTACACGCTGCCGGAGAGAATCACCGCAATCGGCGCAGTCGGTTTGGCGGCATCGGCAATCTCGACGTTTTGCTCAAGTTTGCCGTGCTCGTCGAGTTTGTCGTCGATTGCGTCCTTGGCTTCCTTGGGCAGCTCGATGGTCGGATCGCCAAAGAAAAAATCCTTGTGCGCGTCGACCGGATGCTGGTCGGCTGCGAGCGTCAGGCGTGCGGTGAAGCGATTGCCATCCGCCGGCGCGCCGTAAAGATAGTCGCCCTCGACCGCGAGCTTGAGCGGTTCGCCGGGCTTGAGCACGGTCTGCGCCGACGACAGGTCGAGTTTGAGCCGCTCGGGCAGGAATTCCTCGATGCGAAAGCTCAGGCCCTGTGTCGCGTCCTTCGCTTTCGGGTCGGTACGGAATTCGACCTGCCAGCGGCCAGTCGGCGCATCGGTGGGAATTTCGCGTGACCAGTCGAAGTAGTTGAGGTCCTGCGGATCGAGCTTCGCTTCCGCGTAGGGTCGGCCGTCCGGTTGCTTGAGTGTGATGAACAACGGTTGTGGCTTGATTGCATTGCCGTCGTAGTCACGCAGCAACGCGGATAGCCGGATCGTCTCGCCCGGGCGATACAGGTCGCGATCGGACCATGCGAATACATCGAACCAGGCCTGTTTGCGGCCGGCAACCGCGAAGTCGGAGACATCAAGCGCCGGCTGGTTGAAAGGCAGCAGGGAAACGTCCTTGCCGCTTTTCGCGATGAGTACCTGTTCGGTTTTGAGTTCGTAGGCGACTTGCGCGTTGCCACTGGCGTCGGTCTTGCCGGCAATCACTGACTCGCCTTTCGCGTCGAGAATGGACAATTCGATGCCGGTCAGCGGCTCGCCACTTTTCAGCGATGCGGCATGCACGAACAGCGCGTCCTTGTAGGCGCGCGTGTGCAGGCCGATGTCGCTGACGAAGAAGTAGCTGGTTTCGTAGTCATCGCTGAAGGTGCCGGCGCGCTTCATCGTCGCGAAATACAGACCCGGCTGCGCCAGTTCGCTAATGTTCTGGATCGGCAGATAATTGAGCGTGCGCTCGTTGTCCTTGGCAGGCAGAGTGAAGCGGTTGGCGTAGACCGAATCGGCGATATCGACGACGGGCTGGCCCTTGCGGTTGTACCAGGACCCGCGTGGATCGAGTTCGTAGGTGCCGCGCTTGCCATTTTTCTGGTACGCGGCGAAGAAATCGGAGACCTTGTCGTCGTGCACGCGCAGGAATTCGACGTCGACTTCCTTCACGTTGACCGACACCACCGGCAGGCCGCGCGTCTCGCGCGCTGGCAGGACATTGCCCTGCGAGGCGAAACCGGCGGCCGGTTCCATCGGGCCGGTGTAAACCTCCTTGCTGACTTCGCTGCCAAGCGTCTTGCCATCGGCAGCGGCGAGCTCGCCCTTGATATGCAGGGTGTAGCTCTGGTCGGCCTGGATGTACGGGAAGCGCAGCGTCTTGCCGTCTTCATCAAGCACCCAGCTGCCCTGAGCGGTGCCGCCCTTGGCATCATTGACCACGATCAAGGTATCGAAGGCCTGAGTGCCGACCACGGGCTGGCTGAACTCGAGTGCGATCGCGAGCTGCCCCTGGTATTGCTCGGGACGTGCGGAGGCGAGGGCAAAACCCAGTGGCCTCTCTGCTTTCGCAGGTTCAGCGGTGACCGCCTTCTTGCCCTGCACCGCAGGCACGCCTTCTGGCTGGCGATTGCAGGCGCACAGTCCGAGCGCCAGCGCGACGAGTGACGTCGTCGCAACAAGTCGCAGATGCGGCAAGGCTGAACGCAGTTCCATTTTAGATTCCCCGGTCATCAAACAAGTGCAAGGTGGTTGAACGTCGTATCGGAAAACGCGACTGGCTACTCCGACGTGCACGCGAAGTATAGGCGTGCCTTTGTGGCGTGCCGCGGGCAGGAGCTGTCGGTCTTCTGTTGGATTGGCACGGACGAGGGCGTGCATCCGCGGCGGCCTCTTTGCCGTTACCCTTTGCAACGCCCGCCGAACGTGAGAGTTCATGAGCACTGCCATCGTGTGGTTCCGCCGCGACCTGCGCCTTGCGGACAATCCTGCATTCGCCGCGGCGATGAAAGAACATGACGCGGTGGTTGCGCTTTACATCCATGCGCCCGACGAAGAAGCGCCGTGGCGACCCGGTTCTGCAAGCCACTGGTGGCTGCACCATTCGCTCGCGGCGCTCGACGCGGATCTGCGCAAACGCGGCGCGCGCCTGCAGATCGAACAAGGCGCATCGCTTGATACCCTGCAGCGTTTGCTGAAGTCGACTCGCGCTGACGCGGTCTACTGGAACCGTCTGTACGAGCCGGCTGTGATCGAGCGCGATGCGCGGATCAAGCAGCACTTGCGCGATGCGGGCGTCGACGCGCGCAGTTTCAACGCGGCCCTGCTGTTCGAGCCGTGGGAAATTGCGACTGGCAGTGACGGTCCCTACAGGGTCTTCACGCCGTTCTGGCGCAAGGCGCGTGCACGCCTCGAAGTGCGCCCGCCGCTGTCGGCACCGCGGCGTATCCCGATGCCGGAAGTGAGCGCGGGATACTCGCTCGATGAGCTTGCTCTGCTGCCAACGATACGCTGGGACAGCGAATTCCATCAGGTCTGGCACCCCGGTGAAGCCGGTGCGGCGAAAGCGCTGCGAACCTTCTGCAAGGGGCCGATCGCTGACTACGCCGCTGCGCGCGACATGCCGGCACAGGAAGGTACTTCGCGTCTCTCGCCACATCTGCATTTCGGTGAGATCTCTCCCATGCAGGTCGCCTGGGCGCTGCAGGAATTGGCGACGAATGCGCAGGATACGGCAGGAGCAGAACCCTACCTGCGCGAGATCGGCTGGCGTGAGTTCTCGCATCACCTGCTGTTTCATTTCCCGCAGACGCCACAGAAGAATCTCAATCCGCGCTTCGATCATTTTCCGTGGGCAGCGGATGACGAGGTGGCCCTGCGTCGCTGGCAGCGCGGCCGCACCGGCATTCCTATCGTCGATGCCGGCATGCGCGAGCTGTGGGAAACCGGCTACATGCACAACCGCGTGCGCATGCTCGTCGCCTCGTTCCTGACCAAGCACCTGCGCCAGCACTGGCTGCACGGCGCGCGTTGGTTCTGGGACACGCTGGTCGACGCAGATCTTGCCAACAACACGCAGGGCTGGCAGTGGACGGCCGGGTCCGGTGCCGATGCCGCACCTTACTTCCGCATTTTCAATCCAGTCACACAGGGCGAACGGTTTGATAAAAACGGCGACTACGTGCGTCGCTGGATCCCGAACTTGCGCGAATTTTCTGCCAAGGACATTCATCAGCCGTGGCGCAACCCGGATGCGTTGCGCCGCAGTGGTTATCCGGCGCCGATAGTCGACCTTGCTTCGTCGCGCGCACAGGCGCTTGCAGCCTATCGCGAAGTCTCTGGCTGACGCCGCGCGCCGACTATTCGACGCGTGGCACGACTTCACTCTATCCACGAAGAAAGCGCAGGGCAGCCGTTCACTCAAACCCGTTGGCGAAGATCACGTCGCTGCACTCGAAGACCTGTTGTGCATCGGCGACGACGTGAAACGTAGTCCCCTCCGGTATGGCAGTGCCATCCTGGTTGAAGATCGCCCAGCGGCCGAAGTAGAACACGCCGGTCTGGTGCGCGTTGAATACGCTGCCGCCAATGCCTTGCGTCACATGGAATCGTGCACATTCGTGTCCGTTCAACAGCGGATGGTCAAGCACCGTGTAGTCGCCGACGCTGTTGCCCGCGGTCGTGGTATGCATGAACGCATTGGCGCTGGGTTCCTGCCAATACACGTGGTAGCCACCGCCGACGTTCATTCCGGTGGAATCGAAGTGCGAGATGAACCAGTCGCCAGGACCGCCGAACGAAAAGTAGAACACTCCGAACGGATGGACGTCATCGTAGATGCTTCCGTCCGGGTCGAGCGAATCGCGTGTGACCAGCAGGATGCGGTCCGGGTGGTTGTGCAGTGCGCCGATCGCTGACAGCGTCGTCGCATCCCCGGCGAGGTTGTCAGCGGTTACGACGTGGTCGAAGTTGCCATTGCCGTAAGCCGGCGAGAACACGTTGAAGCGGGCATCGTCTTGCTGCGCGGCAAGATCTTCGTTGCGCACACTCCAGCGATTGATCACATCAGAATAGATCAGACTGGTCGGATGCGTGTTGTAGAGCCCGCTGGCACCGTCCGGATTCCAGTTCGAGGTAATCTGTGGAAAATGGAATGGCAGGCTGTTGAGGCTCGCATCGTCGATTTGGCTGTACGCGCTTGGCGTTGCGTTGTGCACCCGGTGCAGGGAGGTGGTGTCGCCGAATTCGAGTGCGCCGATGTCGGCGAGGTTGCTGCCGCCCTTGAAGCGACGCAAGCCGGCGCCGTCGACGCGTGCGATGGCGGCACTCGTGAGCACGCTGTCCAGCGCCACGCTGTCGGCTACATCGATCGCCGGCGACGTCGCGTTGAGCCACGGATTTCCTGGCGCGCCGCGAAGCTTAGGGTCAGTCGTGATCGTGCCAGCGCCGGCTACCGCGCCGCTGAGGCTGCCGTCGTAGAGCAGGTTGTGATCGTTGCTGATCGTACCGCTACCGCTGTTGGCAAGCGCGAGATTGAGGATGTTGCCGCTCAGCAGGTTGTTCGCAATGCG
>JBDSFA010000454.1:0-8891 GCA_039919785.1 Dokdonella sp.
AAAAGGCAAGCAGGAACAGGGCAGCTATACGCTTCATCGTCTATTTCCGTCAGGCATCGTTGAGCTCGCGACGGGCATTGCCGCGGCCTTGTATCGTTATGGGGCAAACCTTCGGATCAGGACGCGATCCGCAGGATATCGTTGTAAAACGCGAGGCCCATCAAGGCCACAAGCAGGCTTAGACCGACGTATTGACCGGCAATCTGCACGCGTTCACTGACCGGACTGCCCTTTATTATCTCGATAAGGTAATACAGCAGGTGGCCGCCGTCCAAGATCGGGATCGGCAGCAGGTTCAGGATTGCGAGGCTGAGCGAAATAATTGCGAGGAAATTCAGGAACCAGGCGATTCCGAGGTGGGCCGATGTATTGGCCACTTGGGCGATCGTGATCACGCCGGAGAGATTCTTCAGCGACGCCTGACCCGAGACCATCTTGCCGAGCATGCCCAGCGTCGTGTGGGTTTGCTGCCAGGTTTCGGCGAACGACTTCTGGACTGCCGCGAGCGGACCATAGCGCAAGGTGGCGTCGTACTGCGGCTCAACCGGCTTCACGCCGATGCCGAGCACCCAGGATTGCGCGGCTGGCTTGCCCGCACGCGTCGCGGCCGCAGCATCCGGCGCATTGGGCTTGGGACTGGCGGAGATAGATTGGGTCTGGCCCGCGCGCTCGATGTCGAGCAGCAAGGGCTTGTCGGCGGATGCATTCTTCTGGATCGCGTCCGGCACATCGCGCCAATCCGCGATTTTCTCGCCGTTGATGGCAAGAATGCGGTCGCCCGGCTTGATGCCGGCGCGTTCGGCGCCGCTGTCGGCACTGACTGAACCAATCACGGGCGGCACCGCCGACTGGCGTGGGGCCAGCCCGATTTCGCGGTAGACCGCCTCCTCGTCGAGGTCTCTGGCCAGCTTGGACAGCGGCAGCGTGCGCGTGCGGTGCGCGCCGGTTGTATCGGTGACGCCGACCTCGAGATCGCGACGGTCCATGCTCCCCTGCATCAACGCGAGGCTGGCGTCGCTCCAGGTCGCGACCGCCTGGCCCGCAATCGTGTCGATGTGATCGCCGCTCTGGAAGCCGGCCGTCGCCGCAATGCGGTCGACGTGTCCCACCACCGGCTGAAAATCCGGTTTGCCGATAACAAACATCAGCCAGAAGGCGGCGAGGGTGAAGATCAGGTTGAAGGCAGGGCCAGCGGCGGTCACCGCCATGCGTTGCCCGACCGACTTGCGGTTGAAGGCGCCTTTCAGGGCTTCCGGGCCGACTACCCCGTCGACTTCCCGCTCATCGAGCATCTTCACGTAGCCGCCCAGCGGGATCGCGGCGATCACGAACTGGGTGCCATGTCGGTCGAATCGGGACCACAGCGCCGGACCGAAGCCGATCGAGAACTTGATGACTTTCACGCCGCAGCGGCGGGCGACCACGAAATGGCCGTACTCGTGGAACGTGATGAGTAGGCCAAGGGTGACCATCAGCCACCATATGGATCCAAAAAATTCGCTCATGGGATGGGGCAGGGCGCTCAGCCGGATAAGGTCGCGATGATACGTTGGGCTTGCCGACGCGCAGTTAAATCGGCGTCAAGGACGGCGGCCAGTTGTGTGGATGGCGTTGCATCGGCATCCACCAGGCAGCGCTCGATGGTCGCCGCGATCGCGAGGAAGGGCAGACGACCGGCGAGAAACGCGGCGACGGCTTCCTCGTTGGCCGCATTCAGCACGGTTGTCGCGTTGCCGCCGGCCGCCAGCGCGCGATAGGCAAGATCGAGGCAGCGGAAAGTCTCCAGGTCCGGCGGCTCGAAATCGAGCCGCGCGACTTTGAGCAGATCCAGCGCCGACACGCCCGCATCGACGCGATCCGGCCACGCCAGTGCATAGGCAATCGCGGTGCGCATGTCCGGATTGCCGAGCTGGGCCAACACCGTGCCGTCGACGTACTCGACCAGCGAATGCACGATGCTTTGCGGATGCACGACGACTTCGATGGATTGCGCAGGTGCATCGAACAGGTAGTGTGCCTCGATGACTTCGAGTCCCTTGTTCATCAAGGTAGCCGAGTCGACCGAGATCTTGCGGCCCATGCGCCAGTTCGGATGCGCGCAGGCTCGGTCGGGAGTGACATCGGCGAGATCGGCGGCTTTCATGCCGCGGAACGGTCCGCCGGACGCGGTCAGCAAGATGCGCCGGACGCCGATGGCGCCAAGGTTCGCATGTCCGCGCGGCAGGCACTGGAATACCGCGTTGTGTTCCGAATCGAGTGGCAACAATTCGCCGCCGCCCTCGCGCAGCGCGGCGCTGAGCAGGGGGCCAGCCATCACGATCGCTTCCTTGTTCGCGAGCAACAAGCGCTTGCCCGCGCGCGCGGCGGCGAGGGTCGATTCGAGCCCGGCCGCGCCCACGATGGCGGCAACGACGGTATCGCAATGACTGTCCGAAGCGGCTTCGATCAGTGCTTCGGGTCCTGCCGCAACGCGGCAGCTGACACCCGCTGCAGTGAGCTGCATACGCAAGCCAGCCTCGCAAGCCGCATCGGCAATCACGGCCAGCTTCGGCCGGAAGCGCACGCACAACTGCACCAGCGCATCGACGCTGCGATGGGCGGCGAGCGCGGTTATCTGAAACCGATCCGGATGTCGTGCGACGACGTCGAGTGTGCTTGCGCCGATCGAGCCGGTCGCGCCGAGGACCGCAATTCGTCTCATGATGAGAACGCGAGGTCGAGCAAGGCTTTGCCAGCGGCGAAGACGGGAATTGCGGCGAGCAGGCTGTCGGCGCGATCAAGCAGACCGCCGTGACCCGGAAACAAGGTGCCGGAGTCTTTCACACCGGCCTGGCGCTTGAGCAAACTTTCAACCAGGTCGCCGAGGATGGAAGCCAGAACGGTCAACAAGGCGAGTGCGATGAGCACGATCAGCGCGACGCCGCGCAAATCGAATAGCCAGCCGCCGATGAAAGCGACCGCTCCGGCACCGGCCAACGCGCCCCAGGCACCGGCTGTGGTTTTGTTGGGGCTGATCTGCGGCGCAAGCTTGGTGGTGCCGAAACGCTTGCCGGCGAAGTAGGCCGCCGTGTCCGCGGACCAGATCAGGATCAATGCGAACAAGGCCCAGGCGTGGCCATGCACGACGCCGCCGTGGATCTTCATCAACGCCAGCCAAGCGGGCAGGATCGCGAATGCGCCAGCGGCGAGCTTGAGCGTCGCGTTCTCGCGCGTCGGCGCTGCCGCATAAGAAAAATGGCGCATCCACAGCAGGGCTAGCAGCCACCAGACAATGCCTGCGCCGATCACGTACCACGCGATCGGCTCATCGCGCACGCTCCACAACAGGCCGATTCCGAGTGCGCTGGCGATGACGATGCCGCCTTGCAGCACCGTCGACGCGACGCCAGCCAGGCGCGTCCATTCCCACATGGCCATCAGACACACGGCGGCGATGATTGCGGCGACTGCCGGGGTCGGCAGGAACAGCACGATGGCGACCGCAATCGGTGCCAGCACCAGGGCGGTCAGGATGCGTTGTCTGAGCATGCTCGCGTCAGCCGGCAGCGCGCGCTTGCGCGGAAGTGAGGCCGTAACGCCGCTCGCGGCGTGCGTAGTCGGCCAGTGCGGCATCCAGCGCCGTGGCGTCGACATCCGGCCAGAGCGCGTCGGTGAAATAAAGCTCGGCGTAGGCGATCTGCCAGAGCAGGAAATTGCTGACCCGTGTTTCGCCGCCGGTGCGAATGAACAAATCAACTGGCGGTTGCCCGGCGAGGCAGGCATGACGCGCAAACGTCGTTTCATCGATCGCGTCGGCATCAAGCTCGCCGCGCACGGCCGCCTGTGCCATCGAGCGCGCCGCTTGTGCGATGTCCCAGCGACCGCCGTAGTTCACCGCGACGTTCAGCCGCAACGCGGCGTTGCTGGCCGTGCGCAGCATCGCAGCACGCATGCGCATGGCCAGTTCCGACGAGAACGCGGACAGATCGCCGACGAATTCGATGCGCACGCCATTCGCGTGCAGTTCGTCGACCTCGCGATCGATTGCTTTCAGGAACAGCTGCATCAGCGCGCCGACTTCCTCGTCGGGGCGTTTCCAGTTTTCGCTGGAGAATGCGAACAGCGTCAGCGCCTCGACGCCGCGATGGCGGCAAAACTCGACCGCTGCGCGCACCGCCTTCTGGCCTTCGCGATGCCCGAACACGCGCGGCCGATGGCGACGCTCGGCCCAGCGGCCGTTGACGTCCATGACGATCGCGATGTGACGCGGGATGCGGGCTGGCGAGTCGGAATCCATCAATCTCGATCGTGGGGCGACGCACGAGCGCCGCGGGAGCGGCGTCAGCCGCGATGCCTGTTGCCGCGTGCAAGGTTCTTTCTTCAATTCCACGCAAGTATCCGTCCCTGGACTCTCCTACGGTCGGCATCCTTGCCTCCCCCTCCGCCGGCTGAGGCCGGCTTCGACTACATCGACATCAATTCGTCTTCCTTCGTCTTCACCACGCCGTCAATGTCCTTGACGAACTTGTCGGTGAATTTCTGGATGTCGTCCTCGGCGCGGCGCTCGTCGTCCTCGCTGATCTTCTTGTCCTTGAGCAGTTCCTTCACCTGATGCAGCGCATCGCGGCGCACGTTGCGCACGGCGACCTTGGCGTTCTCGCCTTCGTGCGCGACATGCTTGGACAACTCGCGACGACGCTCTTCGGTCAGCGGCGGCAGGTTGATGCGGATCACGTTGCCCATCGTGTTCGGGGTCAGGCCCAGATCCGAGGCGAGGATTGCCTTCTCGACGGCCGAAACCATGCTCTTCTCGAATGGCGTGATGATGATCGAGCGTGAATCGGCCAGCGCGACGTTGCAGACCTGCGAGATCGGCGTCTCGGCGCCGTAGTAGGAAACCTTCAGCGGTTCGACCAGTGCGGTACTGGCGCGGCCGGTGCGCAGGCGGGTGAGATCGTGCTTGAGTGCATCCACGCTTTTTTGCATGCGTGTCTGCGTGTCTTTCTTGATGGCATCGAGCATTGCGGGGCGCCTGTTCTGCCTTGCATGAGGCCGCGGAGTATAGCAGCGCCCCGGTGGGCGGCGGATCACGGCTGCGGCCGGCAATCCCGTTTGGAGGGGGAGTCTCGGAGGTTGCCAACGTGCATGTCGCGCCAACGGATGCGGTGCGCCACTCCTATGCCGTCATGAGCCCTTGAACGGCGCACCGCCCACGTGCCCCAAGCGGCGCGCGCGTCCGTGGTGAGCGCCCGGGATCAGCTGCGTCCGCCGACCAGGGTGCCGATCTGTTCGCCGCGCAGGATGCGCATCAGGTCGCCTTCGCGCGACATGTCGTAGATGCGCAGCGGAATCTTGTGATCGCGGCAGAGCGAGATCGCACTGGTATCCATGACCTGCAGATTGCGCTGGATCACTTCGTCGTAGCTCAGGCGTTCGTAGCGCGTCGCGCTTGCATCCGTGGCTGGATCGGCAGTGTAGACGCCGTCCACCTTGGTCGCTTTCAGCAGCAGGCTGGCGCCGATCTCGATCGAGCGCAGGGCTGCAGCGGAGTCGGTGGTGAAGAACGGGTTGCCGGTGCCGGCCGCGAACAGTGCGATGCGGCCTTTCTCTAGATGGCGGATCGCGCGGCGGCGGATGAAGTCCTCGCAGACTTCGTTGATCTTGATCGCCGACATCGTGCGCGCGGTGCCGCCAGCTTTCTCGATCGCGTCCTGCATTGCGAGCGCGTTCATCACCGTGGCGAGCATGCCCATGTGGTCGCCAGTGACGCGGTCCATGCCGGAGGCCGCGAGACCTGCGCCGCGGAAAATGTTGCCGCCGCCGATGACGACACCGATCTGCACGCCGACACGCTGCACCTCAATGATCTCCCGTGCGAGACGCTGCAGGACGTTGGGGTCGATGCCATAGTCGGCTTCGCCCATCAAGGCCTCGCCAGAGAGTTTGAGGACGATGCGTTTGTACTTGATATCGGCGGGCATGGACGATTTCCGGCAGGCAAAACAGCCGTATTGTAGCGGCAGAGTGGGCGGTTCACCGCAATCGGTCGTCGTACGCGTTGCCGCACCTGGCCAATGCGTAGTGCGCTGGTGGCGGATCGGCGCCCACGCATTAAAGTGTGCGCGTCCGGCCACCGGCGATGGAGATGCATGTGACCCTGCAGCTGCTGGTTCTTATCCTCGACCTTTTCGGCACCTTCGTGTTTGCGCTGAGCGGCGCGACCGCCGGCGTGCGGCGGCGGCTCGACCTGTTCGGCGTGCTGGTGCTTTCCTTCGTGGCGGCCAATTCCGGCGGAATCGTGCGGGACATGCTCATCGGTGCGGTGCCGCCCGCGGCGATCAGCGACTGGCGCTATCTCGGCGTGTCGGTTCTGGCGGGGCTCGTCACGTTCTGGCGCGCACCGACGATCGAGCGCCTGCGCAATCCGGTACGCCTGTTCGATGCGGCGGGTCTCGCGCTGTTTGCGGTCGTCGGTGCGAACAAGGCGCTCGCGCACGGACTAGATCCGGTGATGGCGTCCCTGCTCGGCATGTTGTCGGGTATCGGCGGCGGCATCGTGCGCGATGTGCTGCTCAATGAAGTGCCGTTGGTATTGCGAGCCGACCTGTACGCGGTCGCGGCGCTCGCGGGTGCGGCGATCGTGGTGATCGGAGATCGACTCGGCCTGCCGACGACGGGCGCGATGTGCGTCGGGGCGGTGTTCTGTTTCGGCCTGCGCCTGCTCGCGATCCGCAACGGCTGGGGACTGCCGGTGGCGTCGAGCCTGGAAAAGCAAGGCAAGCCGCGCGATGGGAACTGAGCATGCCGGCACGCGCGCTGGCAATTGCTCCTGCATTGCCGGCGTACCGGCCATCCATGGCCATCGCATAAAAAAGGCCGCGGAATCCGCGGCCTCTTCGTCAAGCAATGCAACGATGAATCAGGCGAGACCCGCCTGCTTCATGACTTCAGCCGCGTAATCCTCGACCACCTTCTCGATACCTTCGCCAACGGCGAGGCGCTGGAAGCCGATGACATCCGCACCGGCGGCCTTCGCTGCGGCTTCAACCGACTGGTCGGTGTTCAGCACGTAGGGCTGGCCGTACAGCGTCACTTCGTTGACGATCTTCGCGACCTTGCCGCTGATGATCTTCTCGAGGATTTCCGGTGGCTTGGACTTGTCCTTCTCGGACATTTTGGCCAGTTCGATTTCCTTTTCCTTCGCGACGAAGTCGGCCGGAACATCGGCCGCCTTGTTGTGCGGCGGATTCATCGCCGCGACGTGCATCGCAATGCCGCGCGCGAAGTCGGCGTCGCCGCCCTTCACCTCGACAAGCACGCCGATGCGGCCGCCGTGCACATAAGCCGCAACGTTGTTCGTGCTGTCGATGCTGATCATGCGGCGCACCTGCACGTTCTCACCGACCTTGGAGATAACGGCAGCGCGGGTGTTCTCGACGGTTTCGCCCGACGGCAGCTGCACCGACTTCAGTGCTTCGACGTCCTTCACGCCCGAGGCCAGTGCGGCCTTGGCCACGGAGTCGGCGAAAGCGAGGAAGTTCTCGTCCTTGCCGACAAAGTCGGTTTCGCAATTGACTTCGACCAGCACGGCCTTGCCGCCGGCCTGGGCCATCGCGATGCGACCTTCGGCGGCGATGCGGCTGGCTTTCTTGTCGGCCTTCGCCAGACCCTGCTTGCGCAGCCATTCGGCGGAGGTATCGATGTCGCCATTGTTTTCAACGAGTGCCTTCTTGCACTCCATCATGCCGGCGCCCGTGCGCTCGCGCAGTTCCTTGACCAGCTGTGCGGTGATTTCCATGGTGTCCTCGATAGCCATGACGTTGCGACGCGGCGCAACGCACATTCTTGAAAAGCCGTAATCCCCGCGCATGCGGGAATCCATTCTGGGATTGCAATGGATGCCCGCGTTTGCGCGCAAGACGTCAATAGTGTTCGCTGCCGCAGCAATGTTCGTGGCTACGGATAGCCCGCAACCACGAACAGGCGGTCCGAATGTGACGCTTACTCGGCTGCCGGGGCGTCCGGCTTGCCGCTGCGCGCCGGCGGAGGGCCACGACGGCCAGCCGGCGGACGCTTGTCGCCACCTGGCTTGCGCGGGCCCGGCTTGTTGCGGCGGTCGTCACGCTCGCGCGCTTCCTTCTTTACGACCGGGTTACCCTCCGCGTCGAGCTCGACAAAATCGTCCTTGTCGTTCGCGGCAATCATCGGAGCGGCGGCCTTGCCTTCGAGCACGGCATCGGCAACGGCGCTTGCATAAAGTTGCACGGCGCGGATCGCGTCATCGTTGCCCGGGATCGCGTAGTCGACCAGGGTCGGATCGTAGTTCGTGTCGACCACCGCGATGACGGGGATGCCGAGCTTCTTGGCTTCCTTGACCGCGATGTCCTCGTGGCCGATATCGACCACGAACAGCGCGTCTGGCAGACGGTTCATGTCCTTGATGCCGCCGAGCGACTTCTCCAGCTTTTCACGCTCGCGCATGCGCGACAGCACTTCGTGCTTGACCAGCTTCTCGAAGCTGCCGTCGCCCGCCATCGTCTCCAGTTCCTTGAGGCGCGAAACCGATTGCTTGACCGTGCGGAAGTTGGTCAACAGACCGCCGAGCCAGCGCTGCGAGATCGACGGCATGCCGCAGCGGGCCGCTTCGTCGCGGATCGCATCGCGCGCCGAACGCTTGGTGCCGACGAAGAGAATGGTGCCGCGCTTCTGCGCCAGACCCGAGACGAAATTCATCGCGTCGGTGAACAGCGGCATCGTCTTTTCGAGATTGATGATGTGGATGCGACCGCGCGCGCCGAAGATGTACGGCGCCATGCGGGGATTCCAGTAACGGGTCTGGTGACCGAAATGCACGCCAGCTTCGAGCATCTGGCGCATGGTGACTTGAGGCATGGTGAAACTCCACGTACGTG
>JBDSFA010000197.1:0-2552 GCA_039919785.1 Dokdonella sp.
ATGTCGCGCGTCGTCGCCACTACCGCGAACTGCACCTGTTCGCCCGCTTCGAAGCGCCGAATACGGAGGTCCTTGCCGAGTTGCTGCATATCGGCGTACCGATGGGCGTGACCCTGCTGATGGAAGCAGGATTGTTCGTTGCCGTCGCGCTGGCACTGGGCACGCTCGGTACCGATGTCGTCGCGAGCCACCAGGTCGCGATCAATTTCGCGTCGGTCACCTTCATGGTGCCACTCGGGCTCGCCATGGCGACAACGGTGCGCGTCGGCCACGCCGTCGGTCGCGGCGACGCGCATGGCGTGCGCGAAGCCGGCCTGGTCGGCATCGGTCTTACGCTGGGCGCACAAACGATTTCGGCAGGGCTGATGCTCGGATTGCCGCAGCAGATCGCTTCGCTCTACACCGACGATGCCGGGGTCATCGCGCTCGCCACGCAACTGCTCGTACTGGCGGGCCTGTTCCAGTTTTCCGACGGTTTGCAGGTTGCCGCAAACGGCGCATTGCGCGGCCTAAAGGACACGCGCATGCCGATGCTGATCACGATGTTCGCCTACTGGGGTGTCGGCATGCCGGTCGGTTGGTGGCTCGCGTTCCGCCACGGTCTCGGTGCACGCGGCATGTGGATGGGCTTGATCGCGGGGCTGAGCGTGGCGGCACTGCTGTTGACGCGACGGTTCTGGAAACTGGCGCGCATTCCTGCACAGACGTGACGCAAGCGACATGCGGATGGCGCCATCAATCGGGTAGGCTGATCCTCAGCAAAGCACGTCGCCGGTGCGCCGTGTCCAGGAGAAATCGATGTCGACTCAACCACCCGGCGTAATCGGGCGCTTCTTCCGCGGGATCTGGAACGCGTTGAATTTCACGCGCCGGCTCGTGTTCAACCTCATCTTCGTGTTCGTGCTGATCCTGTTCATTGGTGCGCTGTTTGGCTCGCGCCCGGTGCTGTCACCGCGCACTGCCCTCGTGCTGGACCCCAAGGGTTCGATCGTCGAGCAGTACCGCACCGATCCAGCCCAGCGGGCACTCGGCAGCCTTTCCGGCAACGAAGTCAGGGAAGTCCAGCTGCGCGATCTCTTGCGCGTGATCGATGCGGCCGCGAAGGACAGCCACATCGAGCGCATCGTGCTGATCCCCGACGAAATCGATGGCGTGGGACTCGCCACCGTGCGCGAGCTTGGCGCCGCGCTCGATCGCTTCAAGGCCACGGGCAAGGAGGTCATCGCAGTTTCCGGCGGCATGGGCCAGAACCAGTACCTGCTCGCCGCGCATGCGAACCGCATTCTGCTCGATCCGGATGGCGCGGTGCTGCTCGAAGGCTTCGCGAACTACCGCAGCTACTTCAAGGACGCGCTCGACAAGCTCGGCGTGCAAGTGCACCTGATCAGGGTCGGCACGTTCAAGTCCGCCGCGGAACCCTACATTCTCAATCAGGCGTCCGACGCGGCGAAGGAAGCCGACAGTTACTGGATGGGCGGCCTGTGGCAGGAATACCTCGCCGATATCGCCGCGTTGCGCAAGATCGATGCGGCGAAGATCGCTGACGATATCGCGCACTACGACGAACGCGTGGCTGCGCATGCGGGTGACCTCGCGCAGTTGGCGCTCGACCAGAAGCTGGTCGATCAGCTCGCGACCCGCGGCGAAGCGCGCGCGCAATTGCGTTCGCTGGGCGCGACGCAAGGCAACGAAGGATTCAGACAGGTCGACTTCAAGCGTTATCTCGCCAGCCTCGCCAGCGAATCCCTGCCGCACTTCGGTTCCGAGGTCGCGGTCGTCGTTGCGCAAGGCGAGATCGTGCCCGGCGAACAGCCGCCCGGCATGATCGGTGGCCAGTCGACCGCGCAGCTCGTGCGCGCCGCGCGCGAGGACGACAACGTCAAGGCGATCGTGCTGCGCGTCGATTCACCCGGCGGCGATGCGAACGCGTCCGAGCTGATCCGCCGTGAACTTGCGCTGGCGCGCGAGGCGAAGAAGACGGTTGTCGTTTCGATGGGCGACGTTGCCGCCAGCGGCGGCTACTGGATATCGATGGCCAGCGATGAAATCTGGGCGCAGCCGAACACGATCACCGGCTCGATCGGCATCTTCGGCTTGCTCGTGACCGTTCCGGACACGCTAGCGAAACTCGGCATCCACACCGATGGCGTCGGCACCACGCCATTGGCCGGTACGCTCGATATCCGCCGTCCACTGTCGCCGCAGCTCGAAGCGATCCTAAACAGCGTCCTGAGGCGCGGCTACAACGAATTCATCGACAAAGTCGCAAAGGCGCGCGGCAAGACGCCGGAGCAAATCGATGCGATTGCGCAGGGACGCGTATGGAGCGGCGCCCAAGCAAAGGAGCGCGGCCTGATCGACAAACTCGGCGGCCTCGACGATGCGATTGCCGCCGCTGCCGCGCGCGCGAAACTCGGTAGCGACTATTCGGTGCGCTACGTTGAACGGGAAATGAGTAGTTGGGAACGCGTCGCGCTGGCCTTCGGCAACAGCGACACGATGACGCACGTTGCGCGCTACGCTGGCTTCGCGATGCCTTCGGGCATCATCAG
>JBDSFA010000072.1:0-8758 GCA_039919785.1 Dokdonella sp.
CCTTCGTCGTGCGCAAGCGCGCCGCGCGTACGGGACGCAATCCTCGCACCGGTGAGGCGATCAAGATCAAAGCCTCGAAAGTACCTGCGTTCAAGGCCGGCAAAGCGCTCAAGGACGCGTTGGTCTAAACTTGTAGACCCGTTTGGGACATTCGGCCTCGCGGCTGAACGTCCACCGAGGACTCGGGTGCTTAGCTCAGCGGTAGAGCGTCTCCCTTACACGGAGAGGGTCGGGGGTTCGAAACCCTCAGCACCCACCAATGGACTACGGATGGCTGAAACGCGCCTTCCTGCGAGCGATCTTCCCCGGACGGATAGTGTATTCAGCGATGGCGCCCGCGAGGCGCCTTCGTTTTTTTTAGCGAATGTGTCCTGATCCACGTTGTGCGCGCTGCGTCTACCGGCGCTGGCGCGTAAAATCTTCGCGCCGACGACCTGTGCCACGCGGGCACAGGCCCTACCAGAACAGGTTCCGAAATCATGTTGCAACTGCTACGCGGAAAAAAATCCGGTCTGTTCGTCAAGATCGCCCTTGTGCTGATCACGATCGGATTCTCATTCTTCGGCATCGAGTCGTATTTCGTCTCCACGACGAGCACGGCTGTCGCCAAGGTTGGCGATAGTGAAATCAGCCAGGACCAGTTCCGCGAACGGGTCAATCAGCAGCGGCAGCGCTTCCAGCAGATGACCAATGGTGCGGCCGACATGTCGATGTTCGACAAGCCGGACATCAAGAAAGGGATACTCAATCAGCTCGTCGATGAGCAGGTGCTGCTATCGGCGAACGAACAGCTCGGTATCACGGTTCCGGCGGAGCGGATCCGCAAGGAAATTCTCGCGGTCCCGCAATTTCAGAACGATGGCAAGTTCGATCCTGAGCAATACAAGGCCGTACTTGCCTCGAACGGCATGTCGCCGGGCGGTTTTGAGCAGAAAGTGCGGCAGGACTTGGAGAAGAACATTCTGCCGACTCAGGTCGGAGCAACGGCGTTGGTGACCGATGCGGATGTTGATACCTATCTTCGCCTGCACGATCAGCGTCGCGATTTCCACTACGTGAAGCTCGACAAACCTGCCGCGGACAGCAGCGAAATTCCCGCCGCGGATATCGAGGCCTACTACAAGGCGCACGGCGCTGACTTCATGGTTCCCGAGCGTATCGCACTCGACTACGTCGAGCTTGACGCCAGCAAACTCGACGTGAACCTCACGCCGGATGACAGCATGCTCAAGGAACGTTACGAGAAGGAAAAGGCGCGCTACGTTTCGAACGAGCAGCGCCTCGCATCGCACATCCTGATCAAGGTTGAGGGCAAGGGCGGTCCGGATGAGCAGAAGCAGGCGTTGGCGAAAGCCGAGAGCATTGCGAAGGAAGCCCAGGCAGGCAAGGATTTTGCTGCGCTCGCGAAGGAAAACTCGATCGATCTGGGTTCCAAGAACCAGGGCGGTGATCTGGGCTGGCTCGATAAAGGCAGCACCGACGAGGCATTCGAGAGCGCCTTGTTCGCGCTCAAGAAGGGTGAGATTTCCGCGCCGGTGCTGACCAGCGAGGGCTATCACATCATCAGCCTGCGCGATATCCGCCCAGGAAAAACGCGCAGCTTCGACGAGGTCAAGCCGGAATTGGCAAAGCAGTATGCTGAGGGCGAGCGCGAACGCGTCTACGCCGAGAAGGCCGGAAAACTGACTGACCTGACGTATCAGGATCCGTCCTCATTGGAGACCGCGGCCAAGGACCTCGGCCTCACGGTGCAGAAGACAGCTTTGTTCTCGCGCCAGGGTGGCGAGGGCATCGGCGCAAATCCTGCGGTCGTCAAGGCGGCGTTCTCGGACAGCGTTCTGGTACAGAACAACAATTCAGATCCGATCGACCTGGGCCCCAACCACATGGTCGTCTTACATATGGCCGAGCACAAGGCGACGACGCCGATTGCGCTGGAACAGGTTCGCGACAACGTACGCGCGCGGATCGCCGCAGAACGCATTGCCAAGCAAGCCAAGACAAAAGCCGATGCGCTGTTTGCCGAACTTGTGAAAGGCGGCTCACTCGATGCGCTCGCCAGCGCGCAGAAGCTCAAAGTCGAAGAACAAAAGGGTATCGGCCGTGAAGCGGCAACGCTCGACAGCGCACTGGTCCGGGCGGTGTTCTCGATGCCGCGACCGCCGACGGGCAAGACCGGTCAGCAACTCGTCGATCTTGGCGGCGACAGCTATGCGCTGATCCAACTCGACAATATCGTCGATGGCGATCCGGCCAAGCTCGATGCGAAGACGCGCGAGGCAGCCCGCAACACATTGGCGCAGAGTGCCGCGAATTCGATCACGACTGAATTCATCGCTGCCTTGCGCAAGGCCACCAAGATCAAGCTGTCCGAAGACAGGTTGCAGGAGCTGTAAAACGGCAACGGCGCGCCCGCGGGCGCGCCGATGGTTCTCCAGGGAACCGAGCCGACGTGCAATACGTCGGCCGAGTGCAACTCAGATTCCGGTCATGCCGAGGGTGTTGTAGCCGGCATCGACATAGGTCACTTCGCCGGTGATGCCCGACGCAAGATCCGAGCACAGGAAGGCACCCACGTTGCCGACTTCGTCGATCGTCACGCTGCGCCGCAACGGTGCATTCTGCTCGACGTGGTCGAGCATCTTGCGAAAATTCGCGATGCCCGCGGCAGCCAGGGTCTTGATCGGGCCGGCCGAAATAGCGTTGACGCGCGTGCCCTCCGGTCCAAGGTTGTACGCGAGGTAGCGCACGTTCGCCTCAAGACTGGCCTTGGCCAATCCCATGACGTTGTAGTTTGCGAGCGCACGTTCCGCGCCAAGGTAGGTCAGGGTCAGCACAGAACCGTTGCGCCCCTTCATCAAGGGACGTGCGGCTTTGGCGAGGGCCGCAAGGCTGTAGCTGGAAATGTCATGGGCCATCGCGAAGTTCTCGCGGGTGAGACCTTCGAGGAATTCACCTTGCAGCGCTTCGCGCGGTGCGAAGCCGATCGAATGGACGAGAATGTCGAAGCCGTCCCAGTGCTGGCCCAGGCTCTCGAACAGCGCCGCTATGTCGCTGTCGCGCGTCACATCGCAAGGCAGCACGATGTGTGAACCGAATGCGGTGGCGGCTTCGTCGACACGGTCCTTGAGTTTTTCGTCGACGTAGGTGAAGGCGAGTTGCGCGCCTTCGCGATGCATTGCGTTTGCAATGCCCCAGGCGATCGAGCGATGGCTCAGGATGCCGGTGATCAAGGCGCGCTTGCCGTGCAGGAAACCCATGTGCTCTCCAGGAGTCGGTTGAACCGGAAACAGCGGAGTGTAACCGAGCGTTGCAGGCTCAGTCGTCGCTGAGGCGCAGGCGCTCCCCAAGATGCAGGGTGCCTGAGGCGTGCGGATTGAGTTGTTTCAAGCGTTTGAGCGGCGTCGAATAGTGCTGTGCAACTCGCGACAGCGTGTCGCCGGCGACGATGACATGCAGGCGCGCGTGCGATTGCAGATCCTTCGTCGTGATTTCCATCGGCTCCGCTTCGCTGCCCGGCAACAGCAATTGCGTGCTGGACATGACCGTCGCGTTCTCGTCGATCGCGTTCGCCGCGGCGAGTACCGCAACCGGAATGCCCAGTTGCGCTGCCCAGCTGCCGATGCCGCTGGTGCGTGCGGCGCGCTGTTCGCGCCAGTCGCTCCAGAGTGCGAGTGGCACCGCATCCGCGGCGCTGCGGAATTTCTGCGCATGCGTCGCCGGCAACAACAGCTGGTGGGTTGCCGCGGCCGGCATGCGATTGCGTCGATAGCCAGCGTTCCAGCGCCGCACGTCGCTGGCATCGAGTCCCGCGAAACGCGCGGCGAGACGCAGGTCCATGCCGGCATCGAGCGGGACGACGTCGAGTCGGTCGTCGTCGTCCGGTTCCGGCAGGACAATGTTGAAGCGCGCGGGATCGTCGACGACGCAGGCCAGCGCGAGCAGGCGGTCCAGATGCTCGTGCGTGATCCGGTTGAAGGCGAGGCCACCGAGCTCGTCAGCGGAAAGCAAACGCGCATCGCGTTCGCCGAGCAGACGCTTGACGCGGAATTCACCGCTGTTGAAGGCCATGTCGGCCAGGCGCCAGTCTGCAAATTCCCTGAAGTAGCGCGCCAGCAGATCGAGCGCAGCCGTGGTCGAGGCGAGCGGATCGAGACGTCCGTCGTAGTCGGGGGAGATGCGCAGGCCCGCTTCGCGTGCGGTGTCGGGCACGAGCTGCCACATGCCGGCCGGACGATCGCCGTGCGATGGCAACGGCTGGTAGGTGCTTTCAAGATAGGGCAGCAGCGCAAACTCGCCGGGCAGGTCGCGCTGCTCCACCTCGTCTGCGACCAGTAGCAGGAATGGTAGCGCCTGTTTCCAACTGGCCACGAACGCGCGCGCGCCGTGGGTGTAGTAGCGCGCCCAGCGCTGCACCTCGGGTCGATAGTCGCAGCCCTGCATCGCGAAACGCGTGCGCAGGCGTGACCATGGCGAGGGGTCGGGAGCTGTCGCCGCGGAAATCGCGGCATCGTCCGGCGTGACGCCAGGCGTTGCCACCGCTGCCGGCGGCGCAGGCGTTGCGGGCGGCGCTGAAGCGACCGGGCGCGTCGGCGGCGCTGCACAGGCAGCAAGCACCAGCAAGCTTGCTGCCAGCGATAGCCAGTGCAGCCGGGTCCGAAGCGCGTACCTCATGGTGTCGGCATCCGAAACTCGTCCTTGCGTCGCCGCAGATCCGCGAAGCGCTCGACGCGGCTGAGCGATCGCGCGGGATCCAGCGCAGCGATCAATGCAGCGGAGTCGACGCGCAGGAACGGATTGCAGGCGCGTTCCTCGGACAGCGCGATCGGCAACGTCGGCTTGCCCTGGGCGCGCAAGGCTCCCACCTGCATCGCACGCAAGCGCAATGCTTCGTTGTCGGGATCGAGCGTGCGCGCAAACGCGCAGTTCACTCGCGTGTACTCATGCCCGCAGCAGACGAGCGTGTCGCCGGGAAGGCGGGCAAGGCGTTCGAGCGATGTGAGCAACTGTGCAGGGCTGCCTTCGAATGGATGCCCGCAACCAACGCTGAACAAAGTGTCGCCACAGAACAACAGCCCGTGACCGTGATAGGCGAGGTGGCTCGACGTATGGCCGGGCGTCGCGATTACCTCGAAATCAAGTTTGGGCTCGTCCAGATTCACCGTGTCGCCGTTGCCGACGCGCACGTCGGCGACGTCGATGCGCTCGTCGTGCGGCGCGTAAATGGTTGCACCACTCCACGCTGCCAGCCCCGCCGCTCCGGCGATATGGTCCAGATGATGGTGGGTGAGCAGGATCGTGGTCAGGCGCAAACCGTCGCGTTCGCAGGCGGCTCGCACGGGGGTCTCCTCGCCCGGGTCCACGACGACGGCGCGCCCGCCGGGGTCAGCGAGCAACCAGATGTAGTTGTCGGAAAGCGCGGGCAACGCGATCAGGCGCAAGTCGTTCATGGCGGCGCCAGAATCGGGGAGAGAGGAATATATCCAGCGTCCCGATCGCGTTCGTTAAGAGAGCATTAGCCGGCGCTTTGGCGTAACCCTGAACGGGTTACACTGGCGCGCTTTCCTCCGACCGTGCGCGCCCCGTGATCACCGGCTCCGACAACCTGTTCTCGCTGCCCGCTCTGGGCGCGCTGCTGCGCGAGGAACTGGCGAGCGTGCCCTTGCACGCAGCACGACTGCCCGCGGGGCGTGCATTGCTGCTGCAGCCAAGCGTGGCCAGTCAAGCGTTGTTGCCGGACACGCGCCATCTCGCTGCTGTGCGCGTGCACGCGGACCGGCACATCCTGCGCGGCGACATCAGCTGCGCAGCCGATGCGTTGCCGTGGGAGGACGATGCATTCCAGCTCGTGCTCGCCCAGCATGCGGGCGATGTGCTGCCGCAGGGCAGCACGATGATCGACGAGCTCGCGCGCGTGCTGGCGCCAGGCGGTACCTTGTTGTGGTTCGGCCTCAACCCCTGGAGTCCGTGGCTGGGGTGGATACACTGGCAGGCCCGGCACGGCATGCCGGTGCCGCGCGTAGCGCAGGCGGAGGCGGCGCGCAAGCGCATGCAAGGCTGCCATCTCGCTACGGGGTCGCCCGACTACCTCGGTACCTGCTGGCCGCAAAAATCCGGGCAACCCGGGCGCATTCAACAGGCGCACCTGCTTGCGCCGCTGCGCAACGCCTATTTGATCACGGCTTCGAAACAGCGTTCCGTTCTGACGCCGCTGCGACCACGCCTCTCGCGCGCGCGCGCGGCGATCCGGCCGCAGCTGGCCACGCCCAGCCGCCGCGCTAGTGCATGAATGGGGCGGGCATGAGTGCAGCGAACGAGGGCGCCGAGCGCGTCGAGGTGTTCACCGATGGCGCGTGCCTGGGCAATCCAGGCCCCGGCGGCTGGGGTGCCTTGCTGCGCTTTGGCGCGCGTGAGAAAGAACTCAGTGGCGGTGAGGCGCAGACCACCAACAACCGCATGGAACTCATGGCTGCAATCGCTGCACTCGAAGCCTTGAAGCGCCCTTGCGTCGTCGCGCTAACCACTGATTCGCAATACGTGAAGAAGGGCGTCGAGGAATGGATGGCGCGCTGGCGCGCGAATGGCTGGCGCACCAGCGACAAGAAGCCGGTCAAGAATCAAGATTTGTGGGAACGCATGTCGGCCGCGCTGGCGGGGCATCGCGTCAGCTGGCACTGGGTGAAAGGCCATGCCGGCCATACGGAGAACGAACGCGTCGACGTGCTTGCGCGTGATGCGGCGCTGACCTTCAAGGATTGCGTGTGAGACAAGTCATCCTCGATACCGAAACCACCGGCCTCGAAGTCCAGCGTGGCCATCGTGTGATCGAAATAGGCTGTGTCGAACTCGTGCAGCGGCGCCCGACCGGGCGCACCTTCCATCATTACCTCAACCCCGACCGCGCAATTGACGAAGGCGCGCGTGCGGTGACTGGTATCAGCGACGAATTCCTGCTCGACAAGCCGCGCTTCTCCGAGATCGCCGCAGAATTCCTCGAATTCATCGATGGTGCCGAGGTCATCGCGCACAACGCCGCATTCGATGTCGGCTTCCTCAATGGAGAGCTTGCGCGCACCGGCATCGAGCGGGCCACGCTTGCCGATCGCGTGCAGGTTCTCGACACACTTGCGCTCGCGCGCGAAAAATTCCCGGGCCAGCGCAACAGCCTCGATGCATTGTGCAAGCGCCTCGGCGTCGACAACAGTCATCGCGGCACGCACGGTGCCCTGCTCGATGCGAATCTGCTCGCCGATGTCTATCTCGCGTTGACCGCAGGGCAGGGCGCGCTGGGGTTCGATAGCGAGGCGGCGCAGGCGGAAACGCGGGTGCTCAATGCCTCGCTGCGGATTGTCGTGCGGCCGAGGATCCTGCGCGCGGACGAAGCAGATCATGTCCGGCACGAAACGCGGCTGGCGGCGATCGACAAGGCGAGCCGCGGCGCCTGCGTGTGGAAACGCCTCGACGCGGAATAGCACCTTTCGCACGAGCTGCCCGTGGTAGCGGCTCCTGCCGCGATGCTTGTTGTTCCGCGAACGACACCATCCCCACCTAAATCCTCCCCTTGAAGGGGAGGACTTCAGAGCAGCGCGCTCAAGCCCTCGCTTGAACGGGAGGACTTCAGAGCAGCGCGCTTAAGCCCTCCCCTTCAAGGGGCGGGTTGGGTGGGGATGGTGTTATGTCATGCAGCGACACGGATCGCGGCTGAAGCCGCTTCCGCCACGCTCAGTGTGCGCGGACCAGGATCACCGTCACGTTGTCAGAGCCACCACCGTCAAGCGCCGCAATGATCAGATGATCGACGCATTCCTGCGCAGCCAATTCCTTGCGCGCGAGGATCGCGGCGATCGCGCTGTCCTTGACCTCTTCAGTGAGACCGTCGCTGCACAGAAGCAATTGCATGCCGGGCTTGAGCGAACCGCGCACGCTCGCGACGCGCAGGGATTGCGGATCGGTCACGCCGAGCGCTTGCGTCACCACATTGCGGTGCGGATGGCTTCGCGCCTGCTCGCTGGTTATCGCACCCTGATCGATGAGTTCCTGCACGTAGGAATGATCCTGCGACAGCTGCTTGAGGCCGTCGTTCCAGATATACACCCGGCTGTCGCCGACCCAGGCCACCTCGAACTCGCCGCCATCGCTCAGTCGCAGCGCCGCGATCGTGGTGCCCATCGGCAACGCTTCTGAGCGGCGCGTCGAATGGCGGATGATTTCTTCGTCGGCTAGCTGGATCGCACGCACCAGCTCGGTGCCGTTGCCGACCTCACGCACCAGGGTGTCGCGCGCCAGAGCACTGGCCACCTCGCCATGCTCGTGGCCACCCATGCCGTCGGCTACCAGCCAGAGGCCCAGATCGGCGTCGGCGTAGTAGGTGTCTTCGTTGTGCTCGCGGCGCAGGCCTACGTGGGTGCTATGTCCGAATTCGATCATGCGCTGGGCAGACTTCCTTGAAGGGATCGACGCCTTCTGAGGGGCGCATGCGGCCGCTCTTGCGCGCCGTGGCGCATAGGATGCCGCCAGCCCTGCGCCGCGCGCAAGGTCATCCGCATCGTGGTTGACCTCGCAGAGGTCGGCAGCGGATGGCTGGGCCCGCCGCCAGCGTTGGCCCGAATCAGCGTTTTCCTGCAGGAATGTGCGCAATCGGCACTTTTCCAGAGGGCGCAACCGAGCCAATCTGGCTGCGACCGTTGCGGCGGCGGCGAGTGCCCGCTGGGAAGCGGGCACCGGCATGAAGCCAAGCAACGCGCGGGTCGCATCCTTC
>JBDSFA010000032.1:0-15505 GCA_039919785.1 Dokdonella sp.
ACCGAAAGATCATTGGTGTCGACCCAGGTGTCGACGTACGTCTTGGCGACCGTGTCGTAACCCCAGATGCCATGTCCCTGATAGGCGGGGAATTCCTTTGACGCGGCAATGCGGAAATCGTTGGTGATCCAGTGACCGTTGCCAAGCAACTCATTGACCTGCACGCCGGTGTCGTGTGCCGGCGGTTTTCCTTCACTGTAGAACGTGACATCCGCATCCCAGGTGCCTGCCTCCAGCGTCATCGGAAGATAGATATCCGGCGAAGTTTTTGAAGGGGCCTCGGTCGCGTTGCTTGCACTGAAAGCCGCACCGGATGCAAACAGTGCTGACAACGCGATGAAACTGGCCGTGGACGGCGTCATGGAAACTCCTGGAGAGGGGCGATCGCTCGGTGCGTTCGGATTTAGAACGCGCTGATTGATGGAAACACGGAAACGCGCATGCGTCGGACATTCCGTCCCTTCACCCACACCACAGGGCGGGTTTGGTTAATCGGATGTCCGAGTTATCCAAGCGGTCGTCGTGGCGCACGAGACCCCGCGCGGATCGTGCCTGACCAGCCTGAGCTTAGGCGGCTACGTGCCCGATGCCGGTATGACGCCGGTTGCAAACACTTCCGAAGCTGGAGCAGGCGGAATCGCCGCCACGCGAGACAATGTCCGGTTGGCGGGGTGAACCGTGTTTGGGAGAAGGAATCATCGATGCGCGCGCTTCGGCCGTCGCACCGAACACACCCCTCAAGAGGCTAGCCATCATGTTTGACCGACGATCGTTCCCGCACTTCGTGCCATTTCTGGGCTTGCTGCTGACAGCCGCAATCACCTGTTCAAACGCTCGTGCCACGGAAGTGTGCGTGAATTCGGTCAACGCCCTCAACGTGGCACTGATCCAGGCGAGCGTTATCAATCAGCCCTATACAATCAAAGTCGTTCAGGGCACGTATGCGATGACTTCGGATCTCGATTTCGTGTTCAAAGCGCCCTTCACGATGGAGGGCGGTTACACGCAAAATTGCGCCTCGCGCGCAGTGGATCCCGCCAACACCGTGCTCGATATCGGTTACGGGCACTCATTTGACTGGGGCCAGGCAAGCGGCTCGCCAATGGCGCAGCTCAACGTGGAAGGCGTGACTTTCCAGCACGCCAATCTCGGCGTCAGTCTTGGTAGCGGCTATATCAACCAGACGGATGGCGGGGTCAATATCAAGCAGGTACGGTTCACCAATATCAGCAGTGACGCAGTGCCGGTGGCCATCGAGGCCGTCAGCGGCCCGATGGTACTGGAGAATATCCTGATCGACCACTTGGGGACGTCAGACCAATGTTCGGTGTTGCTGGCCGCGTACCAGCACGCAAGCGTATACGTCAATCACATGACCGCGGACGTGACTGGCAACAATGATTTTTGTCTGCTTGATTACGGTTACGCTGCAACGTTTTCGGTTTACAACAGCGTGCTCTGGAGTTCGGATCCAGCTTCAGGGATGCCGATATTCAACGCTGCCCTGTTTTCGCAGAGCTCGGTCACGCTTGTCAACGACATCTTTTTGGGGCTGGACACCCCTGCACTGCAAGCCATCCAGAACCAGATCAACGCCGATCCGAAGTGGGTCAATCCAGCGGCCGGCAACTATCGATTGCAGAACGCATCACCGGCGATCAACAGTGGCACGTTGTTCACATCCGTCGGTGAGCCGGCGACCGATATCGAAGGCAACGCGCGGCTCAACGGCAGCGCACCGGACCGCGGCGCTTATGAATCGCCGGTCACCGATCAGTCGACGCTGTTCGTCACCAAAACCGCCGACAGCGGTCCAGGGTCATTGCGCGACGCGATCCTGATTGCAAATGGCAATTCCTCGCCCAAGCTGATCAAGTTCGATATCCGTGTGGGCGGTGTTCCGCTGTGTCCGGCCGTGATCGCATTGAACAGCGTGCTGCCCCAGATTACGGGCAGCGTGACCATCGATGGTTACACGCAAGAAGGTTCAACCCTCAATACCTCGCCCGGCGCTTTCAATGCGAACCTGTGCGTGATCGTCAAGGCGGCATCGAGCGCACTCCCGTACGGATTCTGGGTTCCGGCCAACAGTGCCGGCAGCGTCGTGCTGCGCGGTTTGGCCGTCGGCGGCTTCAGCCAGCCGGTACACATCCTCAGCGGTCAAGGCAGCCAGATTATCGGCAACCAGTTCGGCGGCACCAGCCACGGCGTCGACCTTCTTGGCGCAGGGCTCAGTGCGATCGTGTTCGGAGCCGGTGCCACCGGCCATATTCTCGTCGGGGGCAGCGCGCTGGGCGACCGCAACGTGATCGGAGGCGCAAGCGGGAATGGCATCGACAGCCAGGTCGACGCGACAGCGACTGACACGAGCTGCCAGATCGTCAATAACCTGATCGGTCTCGCTCCCAACGGCGTCTCCACGCTGCCCAACAACTTCGGCATCAACGTCACCGGATCGGGTTGCCAGATCGTCGGCAATCGCATCGCGGGCAACACGATCACCAACCTCTGGCTCCAAGGCGGTTACAACCTCGTGCAACAGAACCTGATCGGCTTAAATGTCCAGGACAGCGGCTTTACGAACAACGCAACCGGCATTCTCGTGACCGGCTCCGGCAACACGATTGGTGCCGACGCCCAAGGCGGCAGTTTCTCCGCCAATACGGTGCGGTTCAACGTGGCGGGCGGCGTGGTGGTGAAGGGGGATGGCGCGCTCATCAATGCCATCAATGCAAACCGCATCTACGGTAACGGCTCGGGGGGCGATGGAATGGACATCGATCTGTGGCCGACCAACGGCGTCGCCGGTCCAACGCCAAACGATAGTGGCGATGCCGACGCCGGTCCCAATGGCCTGCAGAACTTCCCGGTGCCCACGAGCCTGGCTTACACGGCAGCGGGCAGCATCAACCGTCCAGCCACGCTGACCGCAACGCTGGACACATTGCCGGACGCCTATCGCGTCGACGTCTACTTCAGCAATAACGTCAATGCCAATAGCAATGCCAAGCGCGGCCATGCCGAAGTCATCCTGACCCACACCATCGTGCTGGTGCCGGCCAGCGGCAAGCTGAGCTTCTCCATCCCCATCGCGGTGCCGAACCAGAATGCCGGTGGCGTGATCAGCATGACCGCGACCAATAGCGCTGGCAGCACGTCGGAAATCAGCACGGCGCTATACACCGACACGATTTTTGCCAATGGATTTGAATAAGCGGAAACGGATCAGCATTCCTGGCGCAACTGAAACGACGACGATGTACGCGCGACGCCAGATGTCTGGCCGCGCGAGTCGGAGTTCACGAGCGTCGAAGAGGAATCGGCATCTATTTCGGCAGTGTCGGCGAAAGTAGTCTGCATTTCCTGAGCAAACTCTATCCGATGCTCAGGCTGGAAATCTCCTCACAGGGTTGTTGCATCGTTCGACAGCAACCCTGCCAGTTACGGTGCAACCCTCTGGTATTCACCTGAGAACGTGACGTTCTGGCCGCCGCATTGGTCGTCGTCCTTGACCAACAGTGTGCCGTTCAGCAACGTCAAGTCGACATAGCATCCTTGCTTATCGTCGTGCTCTGGCGGCGCATTACCTTGGCCCTCGAAGATGTGCAGGGTGTAACCGGTCAGGCGCGCCCGAGTCAGCTCTATTTCCCCCGTATGAACGGAGCCGTTGGCGACACGAGCAGGATCATCTGCGCCCCACATTGCATCACCCTCAATTTCGATATGGCGAGCGTCGACACCGCGAATGTGGATGTCGGCACGGTCGCTTTTCCAGTGTCCAATCCAATCCTTCGCCAGCGGTGGTTTGCCGGTCCCATGGAAATCCAACGCGCTCTCGCTGAGGCGACCTACCGTGACCTTCCGACGTACCGCCGCATACATCGCACATACCGTACCCTTTTCGCGCGCCCACGCGAGCACCTGATTGCCCGGAACGAGGTAGCTTTGCTTCGCACACTCATTTTCCGGCGCAGGACAGCGACTATCCTCCGCGGCCGATTTCAGGAAATGAGCACGAGGCTCATCGCGCTTCACCGTCGCTGCCCACGCGTGCTCTGCCGCTGACGGTCCTCGCGCATCGCACGCTCCCGACCCAGCAATGCCCTGCGCGACAGCGAGCCACATCAAACCTGCTGGTACTATCGATACGATCATTTTGGCTGGTTCCTATCCTGTTGTCGGTAGCAGATGAGCGATTGCCGCCCGTGCCGAATGTGCGGGTGCGGGCGGGGGATGAGTCCGTGAGCGATGAAGGAGGTCTGCAAGGCGCCCTGACTATCGCCTCACTCGTGTTTCCAAAGATCCTGCCCAAGATATTGCGCGTTTTTTCCACTAGCCTGACGACAATTGCATAAGCAGATATGCCTGTGCGCTATCCCAGTCACGGCGCGCGGTCTTGTCACTGATATCGAGTAGCTCGGCAATTTCGAGAAAATTGAGTCTGGCGTGGAAGGGCAGCTCGACCACGTCAGCCGCGCGGGGTCCATCCGACGCAGCGCACCAAGTGCCTGCCCGAGTGCGAAGTGATCAAGCGTATAGTCATCCGACGCCAGAGGTTCACTGGTGAATTCCACGTGCGCGACATTACCTCCGCGCTTGATCGCCCGCTAGGCGCGTAGGTGATCGAGCAACACCTGCCCCATGGCCGGGGCAGCCAGTGAATAGAAATGCGCGCGGTCGGCGACCTTGGACATCCCCTCATTGATTTTCAGAAAGACTTCATTGTTTCTGCGAGATATGCTCGGATGTCGGCATTTCTGAAAAGTGCACGGTCACCGCCGGCGAAGTAATTCAATACCTGTGTGAAGCCGACTCGCGCGGTCGCGGACGCTTCACGCTCGCGTAGCGCATACGCAAAGGTGAAGCCACTAAGCGGCGTCGGCTTGAAAGCCCGCGGCAAAAACCACATGCGTCTGGCGCCGACGGGAAGTCAATTGCGGGTTAGTCAGGCCGCACTACTACGAATGATGGCGGCTAGTGCTCCCACGAGCAGAGCAAGGATGGGAATCATGGACAGCGCGAAGCCGAGGCCGCGACTGGCCGGAGCCGCCACATAACTGCGCCAATAGATCAAGCGCCCCAAAAGATAGACCGCACCCGCGCTAGCGACATACGCCTGCGGCCAATACTTTGCAGCGATGAACATCGCTGGCAAAAATACAACGGTGAGCTCAAGCGTGTTCATCTGGACGCGGTATGCCCGCTCGAACATCTCGTGTCCAGACACTGCGGGTGCTTTGATGCCGTAGACGCCGCGGGCTCGCCCAACCAACACGCCGAAGAAGATCAGTTGTATGACTGCCAGTACTGCGATGAGATCGACGTAATTCATGGATTCAAGTTGCCGTGAAGTGATGTTGCCGCCCTAACGAGGCTGTAGAAAAACTGGCCCCGATCTTGCTCGCAAGAAGGGAGACGATCAAGGGAGTCGGCGATGGCGCGATGTGAGGCGGTTGACGTCAGCTCGCGGCTGCTGCTCCGCCATACATTTCTTCCGTGGGCTCGTGCTGTCTCCGGGCCTGCGGGCATTCTCCTGCGTGTGTCCCGCTTACATAAAAATCCACGACACGCCGTCCGACATTGTCAGAGCACATTGTTCTGTTGTGACTGCATGCATATGAGCGTCCAAATATGGCCATCCAGGTCCTCAAACCCGTGGCTATATCCAAAGGAATCCTTCAGCGGGGCCCGTCGGGCGCAGCCTCCTGCCGCGACTGCAAGTCGAACCAACTCGTCTATGTCGTCTCGACTCTCGCAGGTCAAGCACAACAGGGTCTCCGTGGTTGAGTGGGCATCAGCGATTGGCTTGGAGGTAAATGTTGCAAAGAAGGGCTCCGCCAGCAGCACCACGAAAATCGTGTCGGACACAACCAAGCATGCCGCTGAACCATTTCCGAACTCTTCCTTGAATTTGAATCCGAGCGATGCAAAGAAGCGCTTGGATCGATCAAGCGCTTTGACAGGAAGATTGACGTAAATCTGCTGCTGCATCTTTTTGCTCCGTATGCGCCGTCGTGAGGACATGGAAAAATGGCCGCGATCTTGCGCGCAAGAAGCGAGACGATCAAGGGAGTCGGCGATGGCGCGCTACAAGATAGTGGATATGAGTCCCGCGGCTGCTGCCGGTGGATCTGGGGGCGCAGTTGATACCTCGCTCGTTCGCGCCAGCCGTCCATCACGTGGTCGATGCACTGGACCTGTCGCTGCTCGATGAGGACTACCGCAAAGACGAGGTCGGTGCATCAGCGCATGCGCCGGCGATGCTGCTAAAGGCGGTGCTGCTGGCGAATTCGCAGGGGATGGTCAGTTCGCGCGCGATCGCGCGCGCGTGCCGCGACAACGTGCTCTTCATTTCATTGACGACGATGCGAAGCCGCACTTCACTACGATCGCGGACTTCGTCAGCCGCTCGCGCGATGCGATCGCGTTGGTGTTTGGTCAGGTCCTGACACTGCTTGGCATGGAAGGACTGCGTGGGCGAACCATAGCCGCAGGCGCTCCTGCGCCGGCAGGCACTTCCCACATCCCTGTGGGTCGTTTGCCATCGACGGCGTCAAGCTTCGCTCGAACGCATCGAAGCATCGCTCGCGCACGCGCGCTGAGTTTCTCGCGCGCGTGCATTGCTTCCGCAACCTGCACAGCGCGACATGCGGAACGACGCAACGCGATGCCCAACCATGACGTATCACCCATTGCCTCTGCGACAGTGACGTGATGAGCTGCGCGTCTTTCCGCGTGAGCGAGTCAAACGATGCCTCTTCTTCTTCTTCGGCGTGCCGTGCTGGTGCTGGCCCTGTGCGCGGTTCCACTCGCCGCGGTTGCGAAAACGACCGCTGACTCCGCGCCTACTGGCAAGCTTCCCACGGACGCGATCCCGCAACGGTACGCCCTGCATCTGACCATCGATCCGCGCACCGATCGCTTCAGCGGCGAAACGCGTATCCGCGTCAAGCTGGCGAAGGCGGCCGATCACGTGTGGCTGCATGCGCAGGCGATCGACGTCACCAAAGCCACGGTGGTTGATGCAGCCGGAAAAACCTTCGACGTGAAGGCGACGGCGCAGGCAGATGCCGGTCTGCTAGAGGTCGCCTTCGGGCGCAGTCTGCCAGCGCAGGACATAGACCTCGTCTTTGCGTACAACGCGCCGTTCAACGCGCAGCTTGAAGGTGTGTACAAGGTCAAGGTCGGCGCTGACAGCTACGCGATTACGCAGATGGAACCCGTGAGCGCGCGCTTTGCGTTTCCCGGTTTCGACGAACCGCGTTTCAAGACACCTTTCGACATCGTGTTGACGGTGCCGAAGGATGAAGTCGCGGTGGCCAACACGCGCCAGTTGAAGGAAGAAGTGTCCAGCGACAAGAAATGGAAGACGCTGACGTTCGCGACGACCAAACCGCTGCCGACTTACCTGGTCGCATTCGCGGTCGGCCCGTGGGACGTGGTGGATGCGCCTGCGATTCCGCCGAATGAAGTCCGCAAGCAGGCGCTGCCTTTGCGCGGCATCGGTCCGCGTGGCACGGCGAAGCAGCTCGCCTGGGCGATCGAAGTGGCGCCGCAGATCGTGAAGTTCTACGAGGACTACACCGCGCAGCCGTATCCGTTCGACAAGCTCGACCTGCTCGGCGCACCGGACTTCTCCGCGGGCGCGATGGAGAATGCAGGACTCATCGTCTATCGCGATGCCTATCTTCTGATCGATGCGAATGCCGCGGCCGATCGCTACCGCAACGTATTCAACATCCAGGCACACGAGGTCGCGCACCAGTGGTACGGCGATCTCGTCACGGTGCCGTGGTGGGACGACATCTGGCTCAACGAGGCGTACGCGACTTGGGCGCAGGCAAAGGCGACCACGGTGTTGAAGCCGGAATATCAGGCGCCGCTGGAATCGCTCGAACGCCGCCTCGGCGCGATGGCGAGCGACAGCCTGCTCAGTACGCGCAAGGTGCGTCAGCCGATCCTGGGCCGCGGCGATATCCAGACTGCGTTCGACAGCATCACCTACCAGAAAGGCGCGAGCGTGCTGGCGATGTTCGAGACCTGGGTGGGCGAGGACACATTCCGCAAAGGCATGCGTGCGTATCTGGCACGGCACGCGTTCGGCAGCGGCAGTTCCGACGACCTCATCGCGAGCCTGGCGGAAGCGAGCGGCAAGGGCGAGACGTTCGCCAAGGCGATGCGCAGTTTCCTCGATCAACCCGGTGTGCCACAGATCCACAGTGCGCTTGCCTGCACGGATGGCAAGCCTTCGCTGACGCTTGGCCAGTCGCGCTACCTTCCGTTCGGCGTGTTCACGAAAGATGCGCCACTGTGGAGCGTGCCGGTGTGCGCGCGCTTTGGCCGCGGCGCAACGTCGGACACGCAATGTTTCCTGCTTGAAAAAGCCGAGCAGCATTTCGACGTTGCCGGAGCATGCCCCGACTGGTATCTGCCGAATGCGGCCGCCCGCGGTTACTACCGCTTTGATGTCGCAGTGGCCGACTTCGGCAAGCTCGCAACCGCGGTGCCACGGCTGACGCCGCCGGAGCAGGTCGTCTACGCCGATACCGTGAGCAGTGCATTCAAACGCGGCACGCTGGGTCCCGCCGCCGTTCTCGATGCGATGCCGGGGTTGGCGGGATCGGACATGCCGCAGGTCGCAACCGCGCTTTTCGATTCGTTCGAATGGATTCGCGAACACCTTGTCGACGACGCGACGCGATCGTTGCTCGACGCGTACGCGTCGCGTCTTTACGGTCCTCGCCTGGAACAGCTGGGCTACCATCACAAGGAAGGCGAGGCGAGCACCGCTACGGCGATGCGCACGCGTCTTGCCGATTTCCTTGCGCTCGAAGTACGCGATGCGCGTGTGCGCGGCGAGTTGGTAAAGCAGGGTCGCGCCGCACTGGGTCTGGATGGCAGTGGCAAGGTCGACCTCACGCGCGCCGATGCGGATTTGCGCACGATCGCGCTGCAGGTGGCCGTGCAGGAAAGTGGCGCGCCCGCATTCGATGCCGCGCAGAAGGACATGGCAACCAATCACGACACCACCCAGCGCTACGCGTTGCTGTCAGCGCTCGGTGCGACGCGCGATCCCGTGCTCGCCGAGCGCGCACGCAATTACGGTCTCACCTCGACCGTGCAGATCGGTGAGATGGGACGCCTGTACGCGGCGCAGAACGAGGAGCCGGAAAACCGTGCGGCGATGTGGCACTGGCTGTTAGTGCATTTCGATGCCTACCGCGAGCGCCTGCCGGCATTCGCGCAGCCCTACCTTCCGAAAAGCGTCGCCAATGGACGCTGCAGCAATGCGTCTGCGGACGAGTTGTACGCATTCTTCGCGCCACGGATCAAGGGCTTGATCGGCGGCGAGCGCGGGCTTGGCCAGACTGTCGAGGGCATTCGTCAATGCGGCGCGCTGCGTGAGGAAATCGGCATCAAGGCGCTGAAGGCGTGGGCAGAGACGCACCCAGTCGCGCCCTTGGGTGGTTGAGATGTGGGGGGCAGCTTCAGCTGAAATATTTTCGCGTCGAGTAGCACCATCCCCACCCAACCCTCCCCTTGAAGGGGAGGGCTTGAACACTGCTTTGAAGTCCTCCCCTTCAAGGGGAGGATTTAGGTGGGCATGGTGTTCGACGAAACACAAGCATCGCGGCTGAACCCGCTCCTGCGACTTGCTGCTTGCTAAGATGCACCGCATCTCTGCTAAGCGGGCCCCGCAATGGAAGAACACCCCGCGGCACCGGATTCGTTCTCACGGATCCCCGAGCGAAACACCAGCGACGTAATTTTGCGCACCGCGCAGCAGCACCATGTCGCGCTGTCGAGCATGGCCGATCTCAAGGCGAACATCCTCATCACCGTCTCGTCGATTGTGCTGACGATGTCGCTTGGCCGCATGAATGATCCGGCCTTGCGCGTGTCGATGCTCACGCTGACCGTGTTCACCCTGCTGGCCCTGCTGCTTGCCGTCCTCGCGGTGTTGCCGAAGTACCGGCCGATCAAGGTGACTGGCAAGGAATTGCCGGACGGATTCAATCTGCTGTTCTTCGGCCACTTCGCCGAATTGCCGCGCGAACGTTTTCTCGCTGAAATCACGCGCGTGCTGAAACCAGACGGATCGGTCTACGCGACGATGGCGAATGACCTCTATTCACTCGGCTGGTATCTGGCGCATCGCAAATACCGCTATTTGCGCTACAGCTACCTGTTTTTCCTGGCGGGATTCGTGCTCGCCTGCGTCGAACAAGGTTGGCGCCTGCTGACGGCATGAGCACGCGCATTCGATGCCGGCGCTCATCACGACCTTTTCGTTGCAAGGCAAACCCCGTTGCGCCCGCCATCGCGTTGTATCGCCACCGAACGTCTATCGAGAGAAGCCCATGCGCGTCGTCGCCGTCCGTAGTTTCTGGCTCGCCTGCCTGCTGATCGCCGCAGTCGCGCACGCCGAATCGCCGGTTCCCTCGTCGCTTGAAGTCTGGCGCGGCTGGGTCATGCAGGGCCTGGATTACCGCGCATGTCCGTTGATCGCAGGCATGTCCGGTGCGAACGAGACAGAATACCTGTGCGCGTGGCCCGGCACTTTGAATCTGAGCGCGGATGCAAGCGGCGCGAGCATCTCGCAACATTGGCGCGTCGATGCGGATTCCTGGGTACCGTTGCCGGGCGACGCCGAACACTGGCCACAGCAAGTCACTGTCGATGGCCAACCCGCGGTCGTGGTCAATCACCAGGGGCCCGCGCTGCGACTCGCGCTCGGAGCGCATGAGATTCGTGCGCGACTGCCCTGGCACGAGCGCCCGCAAACCTTGCGCGTGCCCGCGGCGATCGGTCTGGTGGCACTCAGCGTCGATGGCAAACCGGTCTTGCCCGTGCAGCGCGATGACAATGAAGTAACACTCGGTCGCGCCGTCACCACTGCGCCGGAAGCGGACAGCATCGAGTTGCGCGTGTATCGCCGCCTCGTAGATGGCATCCCTTCGCAGTTGACGACGGTGATCGCGATGCATGTATCGGGTCAGGCGCGCGAGGAAGTGATCGGGCCGGTGCTGCCGGAAGGGTTCCTTCCGCTCGCCTTGAACGGCGCGTGGCCGGCGCGACTGGATGGCGATGGTCGCCTGCACATCCGCGTACAGCCCGGAGACGACACCGTGACGCTCGATGCGCGCGCGACCGCGCCACTCACCATGATCACCGCGCACCTGCCGGCGGCACCGTGGCCGGCACAGGAAATCTGGAGCTATGCCTCCAATGCGCGCTTGCGCATCACGGTGGCGACGTCGGTCTTGTCGGTCGACCCGAAAGAAGCGGGCGTTCCCGGCTCATGGGCGAGTCTGCCTGCGTTCGCACTGGTGGATGCGGCCACGTTGACGATCGCTGAGCGCTCGCGCGGTGCCGCTGCCGATGAACGCAACCGGCTCACGCTCGGGCGCGAAATGTGGCTCGACTTCGACGGCGCCGGCTGGTTCGCGCGCGATCGCGTGCGCGGCACCTTGCTGCGCGACTGGCGCCTCGACGCAGCGCTTCCGTTCACACTCGAACGCGCGGACGCGCTCGACCAAGGTGCGGGTCGTGGCAACGAGGCGCTGCTGGTCACGCAAGGCGTTGCCGGACCCAACCTCAGCGGCGTCGAATGGCGCACGCCGGCAGTCGACCTTGCGGCCGGCCTGCGCATTGTTCCCGCTACCGCCGTATTGCCGATTGCTGGCTGGCAGGCGAGCTTTGATGGGGTGAGCACGACGCTGCATCTTCCCAATGGCTACAAGTTGCTTGGTGCGCCGGGCGCTGATCGTGCAGCCGGTAGCTGGATCGAGGCGTGGAATCTGTTCAATGTCTTCATCTGTGCGCTGCTGGTCCTGCTTGCCTGGCGTTTGTTCGGCCCGCTGGGTGCGTTGCCTGCGCTGGCCTATGTCGTACTCGGGTTCCAGGAACACGGTGCGCCGTTCTGGAGCCTGCTGCTGGTGATTGCGCTGGCGCTGGTCGTGCGCGCGCTGCCGGCGGGACGCTTCGCGCACGTCGCTGAATGGCTGCGCCGCGGTGCGCTAGGCCTGCTCGTACTCGTCACCTTGCCGTTTATTGCGGACCAGCTGCGTTATGCCTTGCATCCGCAGCTCGAGAACGAAGGCGGCTTCGCATTCGACGATTTCGGCTTTGCCGATAGGGCCACACGCGTCCCGGAACCGCAGGCCGATAGCGCGCCATCTGAGGAAGCCGACGGGCGAGCGCAGTCGATGCCGGCGCCGCCGCCCGCGCCCGCTGCACCGTCGCCGGAAAATCAGGCACAAGGTGGCATGTTGCGTCACCGCGCCGAGAAAACGGCTACTGAAGAAACCGACAAGCTTGAATCGGTCACGTCCAGTCCAGCGGTGACGATCGCGCGCCCGAAGATCGATCGTTACAGTCAATCGACGGTCGTGCAGACGGGCGCGGGGGAGCCGGGCTGGCAACTCGGTCACCGCTACCAGTTGAGCTGGAGTGGGCCGGTATCGCCAGCGCAGACCGTGCGTCTGCTGATCGCGCCGCCGTGGCTGGTGCGCTCGTTGCGACTCGTGCTGGTCGGCTTGCTCGCGTGGTTGATCCTGCGTCTGCTCGGACCCGGAATGCCTGGATTGCGCGGCCAGAGACCGGCTCCACGGGGGCAACGCGGCATTGCGTCTTTGCTGATCGGCGCGCTCGCACTCGCCGCAGTCGAAAGGCCGGCACAAGCGCAGACATTTCCGTCCGATATCCTGCTCAACGCGTTGCGTGCACGCTCGCTGGAGTCGCCGCATTGCGCGCCCGATTGCGCGGCACTCGCCAAAGCCGATGTCGTGGCACGCGGCGACGAGATTCGCGTCACGCTCGAAGCGCACGCGCTCGAACGCGTGGCCGTGCCACTGCCGGGCAACGAGGCGACGCTCGCATTGCGCAGCGTTACGCTCGACGGCGCTAATCTCGATGGCCTCGCGCGCCAGAACGGCGGTCTCTGGGCTGCGTTGCCGCGTGGCGTGCATCGCATCGAGATGGTCTTCGTTGCGGTGTCCGACAAGGTTGCGCTCGCGTTTCCGCTCAAACCGATGCGGGTGGAGTTCAGCGGCGAGGGCTGGCAGGCGAGCGGCATAAGCGACGATCATCTGCTCGCAGAAACCCTGACCCTCGCACGGGCGCGCGAAGCGGGCAGCGCACCGACGAGCACGAGCACGCAGCAGTTCGCGCCTTATGTGAGCGTCGATCGTTCGCTCTCGCTGGCACTCGATTGGTCGGTCACGACGACGATCACGCGGCTCGCGCCGAAGGAAGGCGGCTTCACGACGACGGTGCCCGTGTTGGCGGGCGAACATGTGATGACGCGCGGCATCAAGGTCGGCGCAGCCGGCGCGACGATCGCGCTCGGCGAAGGCCAGTCGTATGCGCAATGGAGCGGCAGCCTGGACAAGGGTGAGAGTCTGAGCCTGACTGCGCCGCCGTTTGCCGATCATGTCGAGGTCTGGCACGTGCTGGTCAGCCCGACCTGGCACGTTGAATTTTCCGGCGTACCAGGCGTTGCGCTCGCGGCAGGTGAGGACATGCATGACGATCGCAATTTCGAATTCCATCCGCTGCCTGGCGAGACACTCACCTTGAAGGTAACCAAGCCGCTGATAGTGCCGGGCGCGACGCGCGCACTGGATGCCGCCCAGTTGTCGCACGTGATCGGACAACGCGCAGGGACCAGCACCTTGCTGCTCACGATTCGCGCAAGCCAGGGCGGCGAGCAGGCGATCACGCTGCCGGCGGAGTCCGAAGTGCTTGGCGTCAGCCGCAATGGCGAAGCGCTCAACCTGCGCGCGCAAGCGGGAAAGCTGAGTCTGCCGATCCTGCCGGGTGCGCAGACGTTCGATGTGCGCTTTCGCGACAACTCGCCTATCGGCCTGGTCGCGCGTACGCCGAACGTCGCGCTCGGTCTGCCGATCGCGAATATCAATCTTGCGCTCGATCTGCCGGCGGATCGCTGGTTGTTGCTGACAGGTGGTCCCGCTGCGGGACCGGCCGTACTGTATTGGAGCGAATTGGCGGTGCTGTTGATTCTCGCGTTCGCGCTTTCACGCGCGCGCAACACACCGCTGAAAACCTGGCAATGGATCCTGCTCGGACTTGGTTTCTCGACGTATTCCTGGCTTGCCCTGCTGCTCGTGGTGGCTTGGCTGTTCGCGCTCGACTGGCGCGGCCGCACGACGGCGAAGACGTCGGTATTGACGTTCAATGCGATCCAGATCGGCCTCGTTGTCCTCAGCGTCGTTGCCGTGTTCTGCCTGTTCGCGTCGATCGAGCAGGGCTTGCTCGGCGCGCCTGACATGCACGTCACTGGCAACGGTTCGAACGCCTTCGCGCTGCGCTGGTTTGCCGATCGCGCCACCGATGCGTTGCCAAGCGCGTATGCGATATCGCTGCCGCTGTGGGTCTACAAGGTGGCGATGCTCGCGTGGGCGCTGTGGCTCGCCAATGCATTGGTGGGCTGGCTGCGCCACGGATTCGCCGCATGGACGCGCGACGGCTACTGGCGTCGCACGCCCAAGCCGCTGATCGATGCGCCCGTGGTCGAGGCGCCGCCGCCGCCGGCGGTGCAATCCTGAGCGAAGTGCGTCACCTGCTCGCCGCCGCTGCCGCGCAATTGGGCGGCGGCAGCGATGCACGCACGGAAGCGGAGTTGTTGCTGGCGCATGTGCTCGGTCAGTCGCGCGCGTGGCTGTATGCGTGGCCCGAGTTCAAACCCGATGCGGAGCCGGCAAGAGCCTTCGAGCGCCTGGTCGAGGCGCGTCGACTTGGCGAACCGATCGCGTACCTGACCGGCCGCCGCGCGTTCTGGTCGCTCGATCTCGACGTCACCCCAGCGGTGCTGATCCCGCGCCCCGAAACCGAGTTGCTGGTCGAACTCGCACTCGCGCGCACGTCGCAGGATGCTGCGTGTTCGGTCGCCGATCTCGGTACCGGCTCCGGGGCGATCGCGCTGGCGCTCGCACGCGAGCGGCCGCTGGCGCGTGTGCTTGCGACCGATGCGAGCACGGCAGCACTTGAGATCGCACGCGCGAATGCGCAACGCCTGCGCATCGCGAACGTCGCGTTTGCGCAAGGCGACTGGTGCGAGGCACTGGGTGACGCACGCTTCGACCTGATCGTTTCGAACCCGCCCTACATCGAAACCGGCGATCTGCATCTGGGCGAGGGCGATCTGCGCCACGAACCTCCCTCCGCACTCGCCTCGGGCAGCGACGGCCTCGACGCGATCCGCCGCATCTGCGCTCAGGCGCGCGCGCATCTCAATCCGCGTGGCTGGTTGCTGCTGGAACATGGGTGGAATCAGGCTGCGCGCGTTCGTGCGCTGCTCGACGCGGAAAGTTTCTTCGACACGGCGGACAGCACACGCGATGCCGCCGGCCATGAGCGCGTGACGGTCGCCCAAGCCGCCTCCTGAGGCACCTGCGCCGCGAAGGCCCATCATTGTGTGAGCCAGTTCACACGTGCCGCGTGCTCTGATCGTCGGCCGACCCCACCAGTACCGCACAGACCG
>JBDSFA010000152.1:0-1648 GCA_039919785.1 Dokdonella sp.
ACCTGGCGCACGGCGGATGCCAAGGTGAGTCGCGCGTCGCGCAGGTCGGCGTCGTCGACAATGAATTGATGCGTGTTGTAGTAGGCGTGGAACGCACCGGCGAGTTCGCGCAGATACGTCGTGATCAGATGAGGTTCGAGATTGGCGCCGGCTGCCTCGACGACTTCGGCGTAGCGCGACAACTCGATCATCAACGCCTGCTCGTGCTCGCTGTCGAGCCGCGCGAGGTGGGCGAGACCGATGTCGCGATTCCAGACCAGGCCGCGTTCGACCAGTTGCCGCATGACGCTGGCGACGCGCGCATGCGCGTACTGGATGTAATAGACCGGGTTGTCGTTGGTCTGCGCACGCGCAAGATCGATATCGAAGATCAGCTGCGAATCGGATTTGCGCGCGATCAGGAAATAGCGCGTCGCGTCGCGGCCGACTTCATCGATGAGATCGCGTAGCGTTACATAGCTGCCGGCGCGTTTGGACAGCTTCACTTCCTCCCCGCCACGCATGACGGTGACCATCTGATGCAGCACGTATTCGGGATATCCGACCGGAATGCCGGCATCCAGTGCCTGCAGCCCGGCCTTTACGCGCGCGAGCGAGCCGTGGTGATCGGAGCCAAGTTCAGTGATCGCGCGTTGGTAGCCGCGCTGCCACTTGCTGCGGTGATAGGCGACATCCGGCAGGAAATACGTGAACGACCCGTCGGACTTGCGCATGACGCGGTCCTTGTCGTCGCCGAAGTCGGTCGTGCGCAGCCACAGCGCGCCGCCTTCCTCGTAGGCATGGCCATGCGCGACGAGTTCCTTCACCGTTTCCTCGACCTTGCCATCCGCGTACAACGAGGATTCGAGGAAATACGTATCGAATGTGACGCCGAATGCGCGCAGGTCGAGGTCCTGTTCGCGCCGCAGGTAAGCGACGCCGAAACAGCGAATCGCGTCGAGATCGTCGACGTCGCCGGCTCCGACAATATCGACGCCATCGGCGTGCACGGATTCTCCGTCGAGATAGGCGCGCGCCACATCCTTGATGTAGTCGCCACGGTAACCGTCGGTGGGCCAGGTCGGCGCGTCAGGCTCGACGCCGCGCGCGCGCGCCTGCACGGACAGCGCGAGATTGTTGATCTGCGCGCCGGCGTCGTTGTAGTAGAACTCGCGCACGACGTGCCAGCCATTCGCATCCAGCACGCGCGCGATACAGTCGCCGATCGCGGCAGCGCGGCCGTGGCCGACATGCAACGGCCCGGTCGGATTCGCCGAGACGAATTCGACCCCGGCGGTACGGCCGGCACCGGTGTTGCCACGTCCGAACGATGCGCCGCTTTCGAGTGCGTCGCGTACTTCGCCCTGATACGCGGCAGGACTGAGGAAGAAGTTGATGAAGCCTGGGCCCGCGATCTCGACCTTCGTGATTTCTTCGCGAAGCGGCAGCGCGGCGACCAGCGCGCTGGCGAGGTCGCGCGGCTTCTTGCCAGCAGCCTTGGCCAGCAGCAAGGCAACATTGGTCGCAAAATCGCCGTGCTCGCGGCTCTTGCTGCGCTCGACAACGAAAACGGGCTGGGTGCTGGTCGGCAATGTGCCGTCCGCGCAAAGTGCGGCAATCGCTTCGAGAACGAGGTCGTGCAGTTGGTCTTTCACCGGGTCAGATCGCT
>JBDSFA010000143.1:0-15554 GCA_039919785.1 Dokdonella sp.
CCGCGATGCTTTTCGATCAAGAGCATCGCGGCTGAAGCCGCTCCCACAAATGCTTCAGCCCTCCCCTTCAAGGGGGTGAAGAAGCGCGCTTGCGGACCATCGGTCCGCGCGCCGATGAACGCCCGAAGGCTGTGCCTGAGGGCCGGGCGCGTTGGGTGGGGATGGTGTCGCTCCGTGCAAGTCCACGCCAGCGCATCGCGGCTGAAGCCGCTCCCACAGGCAGTTGCTCCCACAGAGTCTTGTTCCCACAAAAGCCGCATCAATTCCCGGCGCGGCTCAACGCTCGCCGTATTTTTCAGTCAATCGCTTGCCAAGGGACTTGGTCAGCACGCGCGTTTCGCTCTTGCGGCGCAGTTGCGCTTCGAGCGTCTCCGCAGCCGCAGCGAGCTCATCGCGCAGCTTGAGATAATTCTGCCAGCGCGCCGGGTCGAGGCTGCCATCGGCAAGCGCCGTGCGGACCCCGCAACCGGGTTCGCTGACGTGGCCGCAATCGCCGAAGCGGCACGAGGTCGCGAGATCATCGATGTCGGCGAACTGACTGCGATCGAGTTCTTCTTCGCCGGTTAGTTTGATTTCGCGCATGCCGGGCGTATCGATGAGGCAGCCGCCAGAAGGCAACTGGATCAAGGCGCGATGCGTGGTCGTATGACGACCGCGACTGTCGTGTTCGCGCACGGCCGCAGTCGCCATGCGCTCGCGCCCGAGCAGCGTGTTGGTGAGCGTGGACTTGCCGACGCCGGACGAACCGACCAGCACCGCGGTATGCCCGGGTCCGAGCCATGCCAGCAACGGCGCGACGCTTTCAGGCGACTTCGCATTCACCGCGAACATTTCCAGCGGTGGCGGCACGCGCTGACGCAGCTCGGCGAAAATGCTGTCCACATCGCTTGTCTGATCGGCCTTGGTCAGCACGACGATAGGAAGCGCGCCACTCGACTGGATCAACAGCAGATAACGCTCGATGCGTGCCGGATTGAAATCGCCATCGAGCCCGTTCAACACGAATACCGCGTCGATGTTCGCCGCGATGATCTGGCGCTGGTGACTTTCACCGGCGGCGAGCCGACGCAATTCCGTGCGGCGCGGCAGCACGCGTTCGATGACCGGTGGCGAGCCCGCTTCGACCAACACGAAATCGCCCACGGCCGGGCGTTCGGTCGGGTCGAGGTCGCGCTTGAGGAAACGTGCGGCCGGCTGCGCATTAAACATCGTCTCGCCATCATGCAGCTGGTAGCCGGCGCGATGCTGCGCAACGACGCGCGCGATGGACCACGCCGTGGGGGCGTCGGCGGGTAATGCCTGCGCGCGCCAACCAATGCGGGCGAGACGGTCTTCGATATCGGCAGTCAGTGGCATCTGCCGATTCTAGCCGTGATCGGTGTGAGTTCTGGCAATTTGCTGGCACCAGCGAATTTGTGTACCCGGTCGCGTGCAGCTCCGCGGCAGCGCTGCTAGCATCGCGCTTCGTTTACGGGCGCGAGTGGGAAGTCGATGGAGAATCAGGTGGTCGCCGTCAGCAGTCGACTCGATCAGGTGCGCTATGACATCCGCGGGCCGCTGAGCCGGCGTGCGCACGAACTGGAAGCCGAAGGACGCGAAATCCTGCGCCTGCATATCGGCAATCCTGGTCTGTTCGGCTTTCGCGTGCCGCAGCATCTGCGCGATGCAATAGCGAACGCACTTCCGCAAAGCGAAGCGTACTGCCATCAGCAAGGCCTGGCCGAAGCACGCGAAGCGGTTGCCGCGCAGCATCGGCGCAACGGCGCGGACGCGGCAATGGAACGTGTGTTCATTGGCAATGGCGTCAGCGAATTGATTGATCTCAGCCTGCGCGCCCTGCTCGACCCGGGCGATGAAGTGCTGATCCCGGCGCCAGACTATCCGTTGTGGACCGCTGCGACCCGCCTCAATGGCGGTCAGCCCGTGCATTACCCCTGTCCGCCGGAAGGCGCGCACCTGCCCGATCCGGATGAGGTCGCCGCGCTGATCACGCCGCGCACCAAGGCGCTGGTCATCATCAACCCGAACAATCCGACCGGCGCGGTGTATCCACGCGAAGTGCTGCAAGCGCTGGTCGCGGTCGCCGCACGGCATGGCCTGGTCCTGCTCTGCGACGAGATCTACGACAGCGTGCTGTATGACGACGCGGTTTTCGTGCCGCTTGCGCCGCTCGCCGGCGACGTGCCGTGCATCAGCTACGGCGGTCTGTCGAAGGTGCACCTGGCCTGCGGCTACCGCGTCGGCTGGGCATCCATCACGGGTGCGGAGCGCCGAATCACGCCGCTGCTGCACGCGTTCGACCTGCTCGCCTCGCTGCGCTTGTGCAGCAACGTCACGGCGCAATGGGCGATCAAGCCTGCTCTGGAAGGACCGAACGAGATTGGCGCGTTGACGAGGTCTGGCGGGCGCCTGCACGCAGCGCGGGCGGCGATCTGCGCGGGCGTCGCACGCAGCGAATTCCTCAACGTGGTCGCGCCGATGGGTGCGCTGTATGCGTTCCCCAGCGTCGATCGCAAGCGCCTGCCCGATTTCGACGATGCGGCATTCGCACTCGATTTGCTTGAGCACGAACAGATGATCCTGGTGCCGGGATCGAGCTTCAACATTGGGGCGCGCAATCACTTCCGCGTCACGTTGCTGCCGCAACCAGCCGTGCTTGCCGATGTCTTCGAGCGCATCGAAGGCGCGCTGCAACGCACGGCCGAAGCCGCTGCCGCAAAACGCCGTGTCGCATAGACAAGCCGTGGTGGCGACGCAACTCTCGTCGGTCGAACGTTGCCGTTTCCTCGCGCTCGGCGACTCCTACACGATCGGCGAAGGCGTTGCCGCTGACGAACGCTGGCCCGCGCAACTCGCGCGTCGACTGCGCGCGCGTGGTGTCGCCGTCGACGACCCTGAATTCATCGCGCGGACGGGCTGGACCACCGACGAACTGGCTGCGGCGATCGATGCCGCGCATTTGTCGCCGCCGTATGCGCTGGTGACCTTGCTGATCGGCGTCAACAACCAGTACCGCGGCCGCGACGTCGCCAACTACCGCGACGAATTCTCAACGCTGCTCGATCGCGCGATCATCCTCGCTGGCGACCCAACCCGCGTCATTGTGGTGTCGATTCCGGACTGGGGTGTCACCGTATTTGCCTCGGAGCAAGCGCGCGATACGAACCAGGTGGGCGCCGAAATAGACGCCTACAACGCAGCAGCCCTTGCAAGCTCGAACGCACGCGGCGTCCGCTTCGTCGATGTCACCTCCCTCTCGCGCGAAGCCGGCGATGCCAGCGCGATGCTGGTGGAGGACGGCTTGCACCCTTCGGCCGCCCAGTACGCGTTGTGGAGCCAGGAAATCCTCCCTGCGACGGCCCAGGCATTGGGCCTGCGCGCCGACCAGACGCGTACCTAGCATCCAGGTCTCATTCGATTCCGCTGTGCACTACTCAGCTCGACCCGGAACTGCGTCGCAGTATTTTGCGAAATCCGGTTCAGATTAACGCCAGCCAAACAACTCGTCGAAAGGTGTTTGCTAAGTTCGCCCCTCCACGGGGGTGGGCTGATCCATCGGTTCCCCTGTTTTTGTTCGGAAGGGGAGCGCCACCCATGCCATTCAAGCGAATGAAGGTCTTGTTTTCGCTAGCTTTTCTGGCTTCCTTCACGTGTTCCGCTTGGGCTACCGCCGGTTCCGCCGTCGATATCCGGGCGTGGGAGATGGATGCGCCGTCGGCGCTGGCGACCACCGCAGCCCCGCTTTCCGGCAGCCTGCTCGCGATTTCCGGCCTGACTACCCCCATCGAGATTTCGCCCACACGCACGGGCTTGCGCAAGCTGCTGGCTGACTTCGCGGTGACCTTGCGTGACATCCGCTATCGCCGTGGCGGTCGCGAACCGTCGACTGGTTTCGATTGCAGCGGCTTTGTCCGCTATGTCTTTCGCCACGCGCTGCAGCAAGACCTGCCTTCCGATTCGGCCAGCCAGTTCCTCGCCGGGGCAAAAGTCGACCGCAACGACATGAAGACCGGCGACCTGGTGTTCTTCCGCATCCGCGGCAAGCGTATTTCGCACGTCGGCATCTATCTCGACCACGGCCGCTTCATCCATTCGCCGTCCACCGGCAAGAGCGTCAGCATCAGCAGCCTCGACGAGACATACTGGGCCAAGCACTTCGCCGGCGCCAAGCGCCCGAACGGCCTTTCCTGATCTCTTAGGGCAGCTGAAGAACTGAATCCTGGCAGGCATAGCTGCTTGGGTAGGCGTGGCTTCAGCCACGATGCTCTTGATCGTGATGAATTCCGGGAGTTGCCAAGTTCGCGCCTTCGCGTGAGCTGACTTTGGATTCGCCCGTCCGCCCGCAGATCGTGTCATTGATCATCTCCTCGGGAGCATCCGCATGAACAAGCGTCAGCTCGGCAAGTCCGGCATTGAGGTCGCGCCGCTCGCGCTCGGCACCAATGTCTTCGGCTGGAATGTCGACGAAGCGACATCTTTCGCGGTATTGGATGCCTTTGTCGAAGCGGGCCTCAACCTGATCGACACCGCCGACGTTTATTCGTCGTGGGCACCTGGCAACCAGGGCGGCGAATCGGAAACGATCATTGGCAAGTGGCTCGCCCAAAGTGGAAAACGCGACCAGGTCGTGATCGCGACCAAGGTCGCGAAGTGGACGCAGCACAAGGGCCTTGCTCCGTCGACCATCCAGGCCGCTGCCGAGGAATCGCTGCGTCGCCTGCAGGTGGATACGATCGATGTGTATTTCGCGCACGAGGACGACCCCTCGGTTCCGCTGGCCGACACCCTTGGCGCCTTCGCGCGCCTGATCGAGCAAGGCAAAGTCCGCGCGATAGGGGCGTCGAACTACAGCACGGCGCGTTTTGCCGAGGCGCTGGAGGTCAGCGCGAAAACCGGCCTGCCGCGTTATGAAGTGCTGCAACCGGAATACAACCTGGTTTCGCGCAAGGGCTACGAAGGCGAGCTCGAAGCGCTGGTCTGCGAACAGCAGGTCGGCGTGATCTGCTACTACTCGCTCGCCAGCGGATTCCTGACCGGCAAGTACCGCAACGAAGGCGATCTGGGCAAGAGTGCTACGCGTGCCGCTGCGGTCGGCAAATACCTCAACGGACACGGTCTGCGGGTGCTGGCCGCGCTCGACGATGTCGCGCGCCGCCACACGGCAACGCCCGCGCAGATTGCTCTCGCCTGGCTGATGGTGCGCGAAGGTATCAGTGCGCCGATCGCGAGCGCGACCAGCGTTGCGCAGGTCGAAGACCTCGCGCGTGCTACGCGCGTGAGGTTATCGAAGGAAGACATCGAACGCCTGGACCTGGTCAGCGCCTGAGATTGCGCGCGCGGATTCACCCGAAGGTCTTCCGACCGACGAAACGATAGTACGGTACGCGCCCGAACGGCAGGTACGGCACAGGCGCGCTCGCTTCGACGACGGCGTGATCGGACAAAAGCCGACGCAACATCGGAAGATGGTCCGCGCTCAGACGCACGCCGTCGTGCGCGAACCAAGCCGGCCAGAAGCGGCGCGTGAGTGCACCGAGTCGCACGCCGTTCGCCATACCCTGCGATGCCTGCGACACGTGGAAATCGACGACACCGAGCAAGCCACCCGGCTTCAGCATCGCGATCGCATTCGCGATCGCCGCGCGCCAGTCGGGAATCATCGTCAGTGCATATGAAAGGATCACGGCATCGGCGGGTTCATCCGGCTGCCATGTCGTCGCATCGGCCTCGACCGTGCACATTTGCGGGATGCGCAAGGCGCGCTCGCGCGCCTGTGCAAGCAAAGGCGCGCACAGGTCGACGAGGGTGATCGACTCGATCTGCGTCAGGCGCTCGCCGAAGAATTCCGCGTTGCGCCCGGTGCCGCCGCCGAGTTCGACCACACGTGCCTGCGGTGGCAGGTCGAGACTGCCGATCAGTTCCGCGCGTCCCTGCAGCAGGCGTTCGCGGAAGCGGTCGTAGTGCGCGGACTGCGCGCCATAGAAAGCGCCCAGCGCCTGCGCGTGCGAACAAGCGCGCGGCATCCCGCGCGCGAGACGCGCCAGCACGGCAATATCGCCGCGCAATGCATCAAGCCGGGACATCGGCGATCACGAAGCCGGCGTAGGTGTGTACGCGATCCTGCACCTGCAAGGCGTCGGCAACGTCGTCCATGAAGCGAAACGCCGTACGCAGCGGCACGTGTTGCGGACCGATGCGGATTTCATCGAGATACGCCGGATGCGCATGCGCGCTACGCAACAGGATGCGCGCGCCCGGCGCGGCGCGCAGGCGGATCGCTTCCCATTCCTCCACGAGAGCCTGCGGCTGGTAGGAACTCATCCAGTCCATGTGGTCGAGCAGGACGAAGCGCGAGATCGGCTCATCGTGCGATTGGAGGAACTGCGTGACCGTCGTCGTGTGCCATTCAATGCGATCGACAAGCCCGGCCTTGAGGCGCGCGAAGTTGTCCTCCTTCAGGTACTCGGGACAGCAATCGCGCCGGTAGCGACCAGTCATGTAGACGTGCCAGAAATAGTTGTCAGCGAGAGGCAGCTGGCAAAACACGTATTGCACCGCGCTGCGAATGAAGCCTGACACGCCGCCCGCGTGCTGCGCTTCGACCAGACGGCGTTGCGGGTACGGCACGCCGAGCAGGCTCATCACGAACTGGCGCGAAATCACCCAGTTGACGGGTTTGCTCCACAGATGCGGCGCAACGCGCGCGTCGTAGATGGTCTGCTGCTCGTTCACATCGCGCGCCTGGAACAGATCGGCCATTGCCGAGCGCAGCTGCGGCCGTGTCGCGAAGTAGGCGCGTGCGCCGCGTGCGACCAGGCCCGAGAGGCCATGGAAGTAGAAACTGCCGCGACCACTGGTGAACCAGTCACTGTGCTTGTTCCACCAGGCGCGCGCGAATTCCGATAGCTCTGCGCGCAACAACGTGCGATACAACTCGGCGAAGTTCGGGTGATAGCCCTCGCCAAAAATCGCGAAGTAGTCGTCGAACGCGAGCGCGCGGATGCCTGCAATTTTGAGTTCGAGCAAGGCGGTCTGGCGCGGATTGGCGTCGACTGCATGGATGCGCCGCGGCGCCTGCAACGCGTAGTCGAGCGCATTGCAGCCGGCGCTGGTGATGACGAGCACCGTGTCTTCGGGCGTCAGCGCAAGCGCGTGGCGATCGACAGCGGGATCTTCCCAGCAGGTGTTGTAGACGAGGCTGCGCGAAGTGATTGCGTTGAATATCTTCTGGTCGAACTTGTCGCGCAGGTTCGGGATCGACATCGGATGGGCCGCTGGCTTTTCGTCTGTGCACGCTAGCCGGGCGATGTGACAGTCATGTGTTAGCGCGAGCGTTTAACCGCGACCACCCGCATGCGTGCTGGAAACTCCGCGCGCTGTCACCGCACTGCAACCGCAACGCAATGCCAGCGCGACCTGCGCATTCCATCATTGGGCGGACTCTCCAAGAGGATGCGCGATGAAGCGACTCTCGTTCCGCAGCGTGTTCATTTCGGATGTGCATCTGGGCCTCGCCGATTGCCAGGCGACCTACCTGCTCGATTTCCTGCGTTCGATGCAGTGCGAGCGCCTGTATCTGGTCGGCGACATCATCGATCTCGAAAACATGCTCAAGCGTCCGTGGTGGCATGCGAGCCATACCGCGGTCGTCGGCGAGCTCCTCGCCATTGCAGCGCGCGGCACCCAGGTCACCTACATTCCGGGTAATCACGACGCACCCCTGCGCCGACTCGCCGGACAATGCATCGCGGGCATCGAGATCGCGCTCGAGGCCGAGCATATCGGCGCCGACGGTCGTCGCTACCGCGTCAGCCACGGCGACGAATTCGATAGCGCGAGCTCTGCACCCACATGGCTGCTGAAACTTGGCGACGTGCTGCAGGGATTCATCTGCGCGATGAACCGACGCTGCAACGCGCTGCTGCGCCGCTGCGGCATGCACTACCGGCCGCTATCGATCCAGCTGAAAACCCGCATCAGCGCGGCGCTGCGTTTCATCCGCGATTTCGAGCGGCGTGTCGCCGACGGCGCGCGTACGGATGGTTTCGACGGTCACATCTGCGGGCATATCCACTACGCGCGCATGCACGACGACGACGGCGTGCTCTACCTCAACGACGGCGACTGGGTCGAACATTGCACGACCTTGGTGGAACACGCCGATGGCGCGTTCGAGCTGCTGCACTGGACCGAACAGCGCCTGACCCTCGCTCGCTGCGAAAGTCAGGCACAACAACCGCTGCCGCTAGCCGCTGCCGCTTGAGGCTTGCGATAGCGGATTCGTCATGACCTCAGACGCTAGATATGCGGCGGCAACTCGTAGACGTCCACCTGGATCGTTCCAGTCGCTGTGCCACCATGGCCATCGGACACCGTGTACTCGAAATAGTCGTGGCCGAACCAGCCGTGGATCGACTGATAGGTCACGGTGTTGTCGGTATTCAAGGTGATGAGATTGGTCGGGATTGGCCCGGTGTGATTGATCGATGTCACCGTCAGCACATCGCCATCGGGGTCCGACGCGGCCTGCAGGACCGGTATGTCGATGCTGTCGCCTTTGAGCACACGCACCGACAATGAACCTGCAACGGGTGGATGATTCGGCGTCGACACCGTGATGTGGACGGTCGCCGTCGCGCTGCCGCCGTGGCCATCGCTGATGGAGTAGGTGAAGCTGTCCGGACCGAGGTAATCCGGCGCTGGCGTGTAGGTGGCGCCACTGCCGGTCGACGCGGCGCTGCCATGCGCAGGCTGTGAAACCGTGGTGACCGTCAACGTATCGCCATCCGCATCGCTGTCGTTGGCGAGCACGGCGATGGGATTCGCCGTCGAGTTCTCGCCGACGCTGGCGTTGTCGTCCTGCGCGACCGGTGGATGGTTCGTGTATTGCTTCGGCCCCAGCGTCGTCGTGCTGGTCGATTTCTCGAAGCGATACACGTCGACCGTGCGCTTGTGCTCGGCGGGATTGCGCAACGCGCGCTCGATCCACGCCGGCGGCGCCTTGACCGGCTCCTTGACCCACTCGATACCGGGCTTGGCCGGTTCCGGTGTTACCGGCGTCGTCGTGATTTCCTCGATGCTAAGGAACTCGATATCGACGCGACGATTCTTCTGCCGGCTCGCGCGCGTGTCGTTCGGATAGCTTGGATTGAGCTCGCCGGCGCCGTGCGTGTCGATCTGATCCACATCGATGCCGTGCGCCGCCAGATAGCGCTTCGCACTCGCGGCGCGGCGTTCGGAGAGTTTTTGATTGTAGGCGACTGTGCCGACCGAGTCGGTGTGTCCGATCACGTTGACGCGGCTGACGCGACTGGCCGATTTCAGTTTCGTGATCAGCTCATCGAGCGCTGCTACGGCATCCGGTCGCAGATCCGAATGGTCGAAATTGAAGAACGCGTCGCCATCGAGCTTGACCTCGTTGCGCACCACCTGCGGTGCGGCGGGTACGGCTGCGACGTTCGGCGCACGGCGTTCGACCTGGACCATCTTGAACGGTTCGCGCGCGCGGTAGTTCTGGCCGATGTCGTAGCGCAACAGCAGCCAGCCGCGCGTGTCGTTCTTGTCGGTCTCGAAGTCACCGCTCTTGCGCAAGGTTTCGCCGAGCAGCGAAACGCTGAAGCCCGTGTTCGCGATGTATTTGTCGAGGCCGAGCGAGAGCGTCCACTGGTCCGAATTGTATTTGCCGCGCTCGTAATCGACACCGCCGCGCACGCGCAGCAAGGGCTCGTCGAAGTATTTGCCAAAGCGCAGGCCAACGCCGTTGTCGTAAGGATGCTCGAACGCGTGGGTCAGCGTGTCGATCATCTGTGTCTGCGTGTAGTCGCCGGTCGCATCGCTGCCGGTGAGTTGGGTCACGTCAGTGGTCAGGGTCGTGCCGGCGAGGCGCGAACCCGAGGTCGCATGCATCAGGTAGCCGTCGATGGAGAAATCATTCTTCTCCCAACCGGCGCCAAGCGAAACCTTGCGATCCTTCCACGCATTCTGGTCGACCGCGCCGAACACCTTCATCACGCTTGCGTTTTCTGGATGCTCGATTGCAGCGTCGCTGCCGCCACGCAACCAGTGGTAGTCGATCTGCGCGCCGCCGGCACCGCCCTGGCCCAGCCACAGCTGGCCAAGCCACGCGTGCTCGTCGGTCTTGCCGAGGATGCCGAGCACTTCGCCGAGCACGTCACCGTGTTCGTTGACGCCGAGCGAGACGCGCGCATTCGCACCGACATAAGTGACCGGAACCATCGCATCGCCGGTCGGCGGGGGTGCCACCGACGGATCGACCTGCGCGAAAGCGGCTGAAGACAAGGCCAGACCGATCGCCACGGCCAGCAAATTGCGATGTTCCATGAATCCCTCCAGTAACCGTGAATGCTTGCGCTCGTACGCGCGACAGGCACATTGGCATGCGTTTGCCGAAACAGCGGCCGCCCGACTTCCCCTTGCGGCGCGGATTATTGCCCATAAGTCACGCCTTACCAAACCAGCGCGGTCCCTGCCGCGTATCATTTGCTTCTTTCGCCCCTTCGGATCTCCCCATGTCACTCAGCCCAGCCACGCGTACCCGCATCGAGGGGTTGCTCGCCAGCAACCGTGTCGTCCTGTTCATGAAGGGCTCGCGTCAGGCGCCGCAGTGCGGTTTTTCCGCCGCCGCGACGGATCGACTGAACGGGTTGATCGAGGATTACGCGACCGTGGACGTGCTCGCCGACGAGGATATCCGCGCCGGCATCAAGGAATTTGGCAACTGGCCGACGATCCCGCAGCTCTACGTCGACGGTGAACTGGTCGGTGGTTCGGACATCGTGCAGTCTATGTTCGACTCAGGCGAGCTGCATCGCGTGCTCGGGGTGGCCGAGCCCGATCGCACACCGCCGACGATCACGGTCTCCGACGCCGCAGTCGCGAAAGTCAGCGCGGCACTCGGCGATGCGGGCGAGACAAAACTCTTTCTCGTTGTCGACGGCCGCTTCCAGCCGCAGTTCCAGCTGCGCGAGCCCGGCGCCAACGACATCGTGATCGAAGCAAACGGTCTGGAAATCCACTTCGACGTTGCCAGTGCGCAGCGCGCGCGCGGCGCGACGATCGACTGGACGCAGACACCGCAAGGGGAAGGCCTCGCGATCTTCCTGCCCGCAGCGCCGCCGCAGGTGAAGTCGCTCGATGTGCACGCGCTCAAGCGTCGCATCGATGCGGGCGACATCACCGTCATCGACGTGCGTCCGGAAGCGGATCGCGCACGTGCGCCATTCGCGGGCGCCGAAGTGCTTGCTCCGGATTCACATGCGCGCCTGACCGCATTACCGAAGGAAACCCCGATCGCATTCATCTGCCACCACGGCAATTCCAGCCGCAACGCGGCCGAACATTTCCACGATCACGGTTTTCGCGACGTCTACAACGTCGAAGGCGGTATCGAGGCCTGGGCGGTCGAGATTGATCCAACTGTGCCACGGTATTGATCCACGGCCGCGAACAGCAGTTTTTTGTGGGGCAAGTGTCTGTTGGAGGACTTGAGCTGCGATCCACTGTGGGAGCGGCTTTAGCCGCGATGCTTTGCCATGCTGTGCAAAGTGAGCAAAAGCATCGCGGCCGAAGCCGCTCCCCCAAGTCAATCCGCGGTGGACTCGACCGCTGCACCCGAGAGCCACTGTGGGAGCGGCTTTAGCCGCGATGCTCCCCAACGCTGTACAAGGAGAGCAAAAGCATCGCGGCTGAAGCCGCTCCCACAGACAGTTGCTCCCACCATATTTTTGTCCCGGCCCCATCGCCCGCACCCATGCAAACACTGCAAGTCCTGATCCGCGCCGTTCCGGATTTTCCGTCGCCGGGCATCACGTTTCGCGACATCACGCCGCTGCTGGCCAATGCACAGGCCTTCGCACGGTGCATCGAATTGCTCGCCGCACCGTGGAGCGATCAGCGGATCGATACAGTCTGCGCGATCGAGTCGCGCGGTTTCATTTTCGGCGCTGCGCTCGCGATCAAACTCGGGGCAGGATTCGTTCCCTTGCGCAAGTCCGGCAAGCTGCCGCCCCCGGTGGTCGGCATCGACTACGAACTGGAATACGGCCACGATCGTCTTGAAGTGCGCGCGGATGCCTTTCGTGCCGGCGAACGCGTGCTGCTCGTCGACGACGTGCTCGCCACAGGCGGCACGCTGGCAGCCGCGCGCGCGCTCATCGAAAAGGTTGACGCGCGCGTGGTCGGCGCAAGCGTGGTGATCGAGCTGGTCGACCTGCCGGGCCGCGAGCGTTGGGGCGATGCTGGACCGTTGAAAGCCTTGTTGAGCTACTGAGCGCGCGAGCTGGCACGCCGGCTTCGCGCGATGGCCATCGCCATCAGCGCCGCGCCGAGCAGCATTTCCCACCAGGTCGACAGCGTCGGAAGGGAGCGTGGCGAAGACCCCCTTCCAATCGACAGTACGACGGTGTTGTTGGACAGGTCCGGATCCGGCACCGATCCCGATGGCGTGTGCTGGCCGGAGCCGATGAAGGTGAAGATATTTTCCGGCGGCGTATGCGTGACACGCAGGCGTACGCGGCAGGTGGCCGCGCTGCCGACCGCAAGATCATGCCCCTCCATCAAATAGGCCAGCACGGGTGGCGAAGTGGAGTCACGCAAGTCAAACAGTCCGCAACTTTCGTTCCCATACGGCGAAAGCTCGATCGACTGCAACGCGCCCGGCGCATAGCCCGTCTCCAGCGCCGAGATGTGGAAATCACCGACAGGCAATGGACCGTAACGTTTGATCTCGAGTGCCAGTACCGCCTGCGTGCCGATGCGAAATTGAGGGTCGGTCGTCGTTGCGACGCGCAGCACGATGCCGACATCGTCGGTCGCCGGCAGCGATCCCGCCATTGCAGGCAAGGCCGAGAACATCCATCCAGCAACCAACAGTCGGCCCATGACGCGTTCCCCGGACTTACAAATCTGCGAACTTCCGCGGCTTGAAGACTGCGCCATGGAACGCACCGCGAGAAGCACTGCAAAGATTTTGAGATTGCCCAGGAGCGTCGAGCTATTCGAGATCTTCCTCGAACCGCAGATGCTTCACACTGCGTCCGTTGCGACGCACGAGTTTCAGCGCTTCGATGCCGATCTTGATATGCGCGTCGACGAAGTTGGTCGTGATCGCATGATCACTGGCTTCGGTCTTCACGCCTTCGGGAATCATCGGCTGGTCGGATACCAGCAGCAGCGAACCGCACGGAATGTGGTTGGCAAAGCCTGCCGCGAAGATGGTCGCCGTCTCCATGTCGATCGCCATGCAGCGCGTCTTGCGCAGGTATTCCTTGAACGCGACGTCGTGTTCCCACACGCGGCGATTGGTGGTGTAGACGGTGCCGGTCCAATAATCGTGCCCGAGGTCGCGGATCATCGTCGACACTGCACGCTGTAGCTGGAACGCGGGCAGCGCCGGCACTTCGGGCAACAGATAGTCGTTCGAAGTGCCCTCGCCGCGGATCGCCGCGATCGGCAGCACGAGATCGCCGAGCTGGTTCTTCTTCTTGAGACCACCGCACTTGCCGAGCAGCAGGCAGGCCTGCGGCGCGATCGCGCTGAGCAGGTCCATCACGGTCGCCGCGTTCGGACTGCCCATGCCGAAATTGATCATCGTGATGCCATCGGCGGTCGCGTTCGGCATGGGTCGGTCGCGGCCGTTGACGGGTACGTCGTGCCATTGCGCAAACAATTCGACGTAGTGACCGAAGTTGGTCAGCAGAATGTGCTGGCCGAAGCCATCGAGCGGCGTGCCGGTATAGCGCGGCAGCCAGTTGTTGACGATATCGTTCTTGTTTTTCATGGCCCTGATCTTCGCAGTTTCCGAATGGCGGCTGCAATGCACCCGGGGTTGCAGGGCGAGCCCGACAATGGAAAAGCGCGCGGCCAATCGCTAGTCCAGCATTGGCCAAGGACATTTGGTATTCGGGCCTCAGCGACAAACCTAGGCAGGGTGGCTCCGAATTTCGCCATCAACGACCTGTTCGCGCGGCGTAGCCTCAAGCCTCGGCACGCAAGCGACGCACGCCCTGTTCGTTGACGAACACGCCAAGCGCGAGCAGCCGCCACACCAGCACAGCCAGCCGGGTGTTGGCGTGCCGGAACATCACCCGCGTGCAGGTGCCAAGCTCGAAGCAATTGCGTTCGCACTCGCTCGCCGAACGCGCGCTATCGTCGTAGCGCGCCGGCAGATCAGCCTCGCCGCAAAATGCAGCATGACGACAAGGACGAATCCGGTGACTGTGTGCATGCGATTGGGTGCCTGTGCTAATCCCCCATTCTAGCGGCACTGCGACGCCCACCTCAGTCAAAGCCGTTGGCGAATATGCGATCGGTGCAGGCGTTTACCTGCGCTGGATCGATGACAACGTTGAAGGCCGTGTTCGCCGGAAAGGGGACCGGCGAGCGGATCAACCAGTAACCTAGCGGCGTCGAGGAAACGTTGTATTCGACCATGAAGTCGGCCGTCGCAGGCGGCGCGTGTACGTCAATCACGCGCGTGACGTGAACGTCCGCGCAAGGCACCTGGTTGATCAAGGGGTGATCGATAACCCGCAACGTGTAGCCCATTTGCGTTGCAACGCGAAAGGCATTGGGGCCGGGTGGCTGCACGTACACGTTGTAACCAAGCCCGATCGTCAGGGCGGCCTGGTCCGCGTTGGCGATATGCCAGCGTCCCGCGCTACCGACGCCACCCCAGTACACGGCGGTCGGATGATCGTCGTAAATGCCGTCGGCACTGTAGTTGTGACGCACCAGCAGGATGCGGTCGGCCAATCCATTCGTCGATGAATTGTCGATCTGCGTGGCCCACGGCCCGCTGTTCGCAACGGTCGCGGTCTGCGTGAAAGTACCGCTGCCAGGCACGAACACGTTCCACGCCTTGCCCGGCGCGACGGCAGTGGCATGGTCTTCGTTGTAGATTGTCCAACCCGCGAAGCCCCGCCAGACACCGAAGTTTTCGTATGAATTGGCCACGCCGGGTGCCGCGCGTCGCGTTGCAAACAAGCGTGACGTATCGGCGAGATCGTGCGGATCGAGCGTGACCACATGTCCGCCGGTATTGGCGCTGGTGGCGGCCTGAACGAAACCTAGATTGCCGGTTTCATAAGCGCCAATGTCGGCGCGCGCGCCATTTACTCGACGCATGCCGTCGAGGTCGAGTATGGGCAGCCCATTGTCGACGATGCCGTTGGCGAGCGCGTTGCCATCGGCAGCGTCAATCGCGGGCGAACCGGCGCCCGGACGCGGGCGCGTTGCCGCATCGAGCAACGCCGGTGTCGTGATCGTGTGTGCGCCGAGCGTCGCCTGATTCGAAGGCGCGTTGATGAGGTTGTAGTCATTGGCGAGGCTCGCTGCCGCGGGAGCCATGAAAGCAAGACCTTGGCTGCCAGCGACAATGAGGTTGTTCCACACCACACCTGTGAATGCGGGCGACAACGTGGGAATCGTTTCGGCGACATACACGCCGTCATCGCACTGGTCGAGCGTGTTGTTGAGGATCTGCATTTCGAGAGTCCCGCTGGATGCCTGCAGCGCGATTCCCCGAGCTGAAGAAC
>JBDSFA010000001.1:0-4574 GCA_039919785.1 Dokdonella sp.
GCGACCTTCAGCGGCGACAACGCCGCGGCACATTCGCCGCGCGAAAGCTCGTGGCTCGATGGCGTAAAGCGCTTTTGGGATCGGGTTACTTCCTGATTGGCACGACCGCTTTTTTTGTAGGAGCGGCGTCAGCCGCGATGCCTTGCGCGGTGTGGTGAACACCATCCCCACCTAAATCCTCGCCTTGAAGGGGAGGTCTTCAATGCAGCGAGCTTTAGCCCTCCCCTTCAAGGGGAGGGTTGGGTGGGGATGGTGTCAACGCCGCTGCACAGAGCATCGCGGCTTCTGCCGCTCCTGCGTTGGACAGCCGGGCTGCTACGCTATGCACGTCCTGTCAACGGAACCGCTCATGGATCGACGCACTGCCATCGCTGTCCACGGTGCTTCAGGCCGTATGGGGCAGGCGATCCTGCACATCGTGTTTGCGCGTGCGGATGTGATCCCGGTCGCGGCCCTGGTGCGCAGCGAATCACTGCTCGCAGGTACGTCGCTGGCCCGCGGCTTCGGTGATGTTGCCGCTGACTTGATGTACACGACGACGTTGTCCGCCAGCTCGGCTCCCGATGTACTGGTCGATTTCAGCCTGCCAACCGCGTTTGACAGTGCGCTTGCCTGCGCACTGGAACGCAAGATTGCCTTCGTCAGTGGCACCACCGGTCTCGATGATCGTCAGCAGACTGCGCTCGCGCGCGCGGCCGAATCGATACCCGTCTTGTGGAGCGCAAATTTCAGTCTGGGCATTGCATTGCTGTCGCGACTGGTTGCGCAAGCTGCGCGTGCGCTGCCCGACTGGGATTGTGAAATCGCCGAAGCACATCACAGCGCGAAGAAGGATGCGCCATCGGGCACCGCACGTGCGCTCGGACGCGAAGTGGCCGTCGCGCGCGGCGCGGATTTCGACACGGTCGCTAGTCTGCGCGAGAGCGCGTTGCGTTCGAGCGGCAGCATCGGTTTCGCCGTCACGCGCGCAGGCGACATCGTCGGCGAGCACACCGTATTGTTCGCGACGTCGGGTGAGCGTATCGAACTCGTCCATCGGGCGACGGATCGCATGATCTTTGCGCGCGGTGCAGTCACGGCCGCGCGCTGGCTCGCGCACAAACCAAAGGGGCGCTACGCACTGGCGGACGTGCTGACCGGCGCGTGACGCCCCGCGAGAACTACAGTGTGTCGTCGAAGCCATCCGTGAAGATCACGTCGGCAGTGACGATGAAGCTGATGGGTACCGTCGTCACAGGCTGATCCGGATCATTGCTGTTCACGCAAAGATTGGCCGAATACGCACCAGCGCTCAGGCTCGCCGCGTCGAGCGTTGCGACGACGGGTGACGTCATCGTTCCCGGTGTGGTGCCGCTGGTGACATCGAGCGAAAGCCAGGGCACGTCCGCGGGGGAATCGCATGCTGGCGGGCTCGTCGCAATCGCCAGCGCCTTGAGAGCTATCGTACCGTCGCCGATCTGTCCGATCAGGGTGGTAGCACCGGTGGTCGTATTGATCGTATACATGCTGTGCGTTGGGTTGTCGGCGAAGTAGAGGATTCCCGCCGCGTAATCGAAGGCGAGACCTGCCACGTTGCTGGTGTCGATGCCGAGCGCGCCGACGGTCGTGGCGACGGCAGTGGCCTTGTCGATCGTGACAAGCACGTCGCTGTTTCTGTCGATGCCGTACATCTGTCCGCTCGCGTTGACGGCGATCGCGCTGATGCTGTCGGCAACGGTCAGACCTGAAATCGTGCCAATCAACGTCGTAGCACCGGTCGCGGCATCGATGGTGGACAGTGTCTGCCCCGCCGTCGGACCCACCCAATACAGCGTGTTGGTGGTTGGATCTGCCGTCATTGCCCAGACGTCACCGTTGCCCGCCGACGCGGAAATCTGCGTGGGGACTCCGGTCGTTGTGTCAATCGAATAGAAACCGCTGTCGCCGAGCAGGTATTCCTTGCTGAAATCGTGATTCAGGAAGCCAGCGCCCCACATCGAATCGGGCGCTGTACCTGGCGTGCCGAGCACCGTCAGGGTCGCGGCTGAAGCGACATTCAACGAGAAATAGTTTTTCGCTACATTGTCCACGCCGTAACCCGGCACATTGGCGCCGAATGGCGAAGCGAACGTGGGTGCAGGTGCTTCCACGATCGTCCAGGTGAGGGGCGCATTGCCGGTATTGCCGATCGTCAATGGGGCGGTTGTGCTCGAACCGTGCTCAGCGGTGCCGCTGAGTGGCGAAGGATTGACCGTGATGTTCGGGGCAGTGCCGTTTGGTGCAGCCGTTGCTTGCATGGCGCTTGTGGCGACGAGCAGGACGAGCAACTGCGGGATAGTGACAGGTGCGATGGTCGGTCGCGGGCTTGATAGCAGAATCGCCATTGTGAATCTCCTTCGGTGGCAGGGGCTGTCGCTCCACGACGCGCTAGAAAACTTTGCGCCACGCGACGCGAACAGGTGCGCCGCGTGCCGCGGCGACTGGCAAATCCTACTCCAGGCGAACGCGCAGGAAAAAAAAGTCTAACGTCGCAATTTCCCGAGCCAAAAAAAAAGGGGGCGCCTGCGCGCCCCCAAGGAGAGTGAATCGTGAAAGATGGAGCCGATCAGAAGTAGATCTGCGCGCGCAGTTCGAACACGCGCGGATCGACATCGGCATCGCCGTTGACCGGGGCGCCGTAGTGCTTGGTGCTATTGGCCATGATGTAGTTCGCCTGGAATTTGAGGTGCTGGCCGAGATACCAGTTGGCACCGATGGTGATGTCGTTTTGCTTGCCACCAAGCACCGGACCGTCGTTCAGGTCGAGCTGGCTGTAGCGCGCTGCGAATTCGAACGCGCCGTAGTCGTGGCTCGGGCGTATGTTGCCGATGGAGCCCTTGCTGTATGGACGGCTTTCGCCGGTCAGCACCCACGATCCCTGGATGTAGTAGCCGTCGCCGCTGTAGCTCGGTTTGCCCTTCGGGTCCGCATTGAACGTCAGATATTCACCCTGCACGAGCAAGGGGCCATGAATCCAGGCGCCTTCGAAGCCGAGGCGATCGATGGTGCCGGGGAAGGCCAGGTTGCCCGTATCAATGAGGCGCGTGCCGATCAAGCCCGCTTCGGGTTTCGCACGAAAGCGCGCGGCGGGATTGGAGACAATACCGCGTCCGTCGGTGGTCGCGTCGCGATCTTCCTCGGAAGCGGCGATGCCAAGGTGCAAAACGTTGCTCTGTTCGCGCGAACCCTGGCCCGGCTGGCGATTGACCGGATTCCACACGACACGTGCCGCAGGCCCGTTGCCGTCGTTGTCACCGCCGAGATCGCCGCCGCTGAAGTACGCCGCGTACAGCAGCCAGTTCGGAATGCCGGTGTAGGTCCAGTCAAAACCGATGCGGCGTCCCATGTTGGTCGCCTGCACGGGGAGTGCGCGCTCGAGGAATGTCGTCGCGCTGGAGCTGATCGTTTCTTCCCATCCGACCGGCGTCTTGAATTGGCCGACGCGGAAGTCGCCCACTTCCTTGTTGCTGTAGCGGACGAAATTGTCGATCCACTGGCCGTGCACGCCGGCACCGGACGGCGTGGTCTTGAAACCGCTGACCGTGAAGTCGTAGCCGATGTTGAAGTCCCAGCCGCCCGGCAGCTTGCCGTAGAAGTTGAACTCCTTGCGGCGCCATGCGTTCGCATCGGTCAGGATCTCCTTGCCGGTTGTCGGGCTCGTCGTACCGCCGGAAAAGGAGTTGAGCTCGTACTGGTAAAGGCCCTTGAAGCCAAATTCGTAGCCATCGGCAGGTTTGTACTTGGTCGGCCAGTCGTTGAGCAGGTCGTAGGCCATCGCATTGCTTCCGAACGAGCAGAAGAGCGCGGCGGCGATCGCATGTCGCAGTTTCATGGGTGTCCTCGAGGTGGGGCTGGAACTGATGCGCAGTCTCGCCGCAGGCCATTACGCTTCAATGACAGAGGGATGGATTTTCAAATCGGACGACACCGTTGCATCGTTGCAGGCGCGTGTCAGGCGACGACTGTCTTGTGACGATAGGCACACAAATCATTGATCGCGCACTCGGGACACGCAGCCTTGCGCGCCTTGCACACATAGCGCCCATGCAGGATGAGCCAGTGATGCGCGTCCATGCGAAATTCCTCCGGCACGACTTTTGCGAGCTTGTCCTCGACGTTGCGCACATTTTTGCCGGGTGCGAGTCCGGTTCGGTTGGCGACGCGGAAGATATGCGTATCGACCGCTATCGTGGGTTCGCCGAATGCAGTGTTGAGTACTACGTTGGCCGTTTTGCGACCGACGCCCGGCAAGGCTTCGAGCGCTTCGCGTGTGCGCGGTACTTCCCCCTCGTGTTGTTCGACGAGGATGCGACAGGTTGCGATCACGTTCTTCGCCTTGGCGTTGAACAGTCCGATCGTGCTGATGTAGCGCTTCAGATCTTCTTCACCGAGATAGAGGATCTTCTGCGGCGTGTTGGCGACCGGATAAAGCTTGCGTGTCGCCTTGTTCACGCCGACATCGGTTGCCTGCGCCGACAGGATCACCGCGATCAGCAATTCGAATGGCGTCGTGTAGTCGAGCTCGGTGGTCGGATGCGGATTGAGTTCGCGCAGAC
>JBDSFA010000225.1:0-15466 GCA_039919785.1 Dokdonella sp.
TTGCGCAGGATCATGTCCGAACTCTCGCTCGCCATACGCTGGAAGCGGTCGAGATCCGCTCGATTCAAGGCGCCCTCGTCGATCAGGCGCGACATGCGCCGCGCCTCTTCCTGCAGGTGCGATGCTGCGGTGACGCCGATGCCGAGCGGCGTATTGATCTCGTGCGCGATGCCGGCAACCATGCCGCCCAAGGACGCGAGTTTCTCCGCTTCGAGCAGCTGGCGCTGGGCCAGCGTGAGCCGTTCAAGCGTTTTGCGCAGTTCGATATTCGCGCCTTGCAAGGCTTCGGTGCGCTGTTCGACACGCGACTCGAGCTGTTCGTTGAGGACGCGCAGAGCGCCCAACGCCTGTTTCAATGCATTGATGTCGGTATTGGTGCCGGTCATGCGCAAAGCACGCCCGTTTGCATCATGCTGAACGACGCGGCCTCGGGTCAGTATCCATACCCAATCCTGCGACCGGTTCGGTGTGCGGTAACTCGCCTCGAACACCGGTTTTCGTCCTTGCACATGGTCGCTCCACGCACGATCGAAGCCGGCTGCGTCGTCCGGATGCACGAAAGGCCGATAGCCGTGCACCGTTTGCTCCAGCATTTCGTGCGATACGGCGAGATGGTCGAGCTGGTTGTCACGTCGCAATACGCCGCTGGACAGGTCAATGTCCCACAACTCTGCACCGCTTCCCCACAGGGCAAGTTTCAATCGCTCCTCGGACTGGCGCACAGTGTTCTGCACCTGCTCGCGCTCGCGTCGGTTTCTGCGCAATTTCAGCGCCACCAACGCTACCAATGACGTGACGAGCAAGGCATAAGCGAGCTTGGCCCAGCCCGACCACCAAGGCGCCGGCAATACGCTCAAATCGATACTGGCCTCCTCCTTGCTCCAGGCCTGCCCAGGGTAGCGCGCGCGAACGCGCAGGCGGTAGTCGCCGGGCGCGAGCCGTGTATACGTTGCCGTGCGCAGGCTCGCGTCCGTCTCAATCCAATCCGTATCGTGCGGCTCAAGGCGATAGGCGAATGTCAGGCTGCCCGGTGCGAAGGCGGCGGGTGCGCCGTAGTTGATCGAGAGCATGCTCTGGCGATAATTCAGCACGACGCGGCCACCGCTCCATGGCGTCTGCTCCAACGGCGACTGCGGGTCGCGCCAGCGCGGCAGTACGGACGTGTTGAACAGACGCAACTCGGTCAGGACCGGCACGGGCACTGGCAGCTGCTGAACCTGCTCCGGGTCGAATATCGTGGCGACGGCAGGTCCGCCGAAAATGATGCGTCCGTCATGCGCATGGTGGACGGCTGCAATGAAGTATCCCTGCGGCGAGGCGCCTTGATCCGCTCCGAGGTTGACGACGCTGCGATCGCGCGGGTCGTAGCGCGAAATGCCGACCGTGGTGCTCATCCACAACCGGCCCGCTTCGTCCTCCGCGATACCGCCGATGGCATCCGAGGCCAATCCCGCACGCGTGTCGATCGTCTCGAATCGCGCACCTGCGGCATCACGTTGCAATAGATGTCCGATGCCACCGCCACGCGTACCGATCCACAACTCGCCGTGACGGTCTTCGTGCAGGTCGGTGACCGTATTGGAGCCTAGCGATGCGGGATTGCGCGCATCGCTGATGAAGTGCTGCGCATGACCCGTGGCGGGGTCGAGCAGGTCCAGGCCACCGCGATCGGAACCGATCCATATGGCACCGTCGTGCGTCTGCGTGATGGCATAGACGCCTCCAGCGGCAAGGCTGTCCGCTGCACCATCGACGTGCGCATAGTGGCGAAACGCACTGCAGCCGGCGCACAGCGCATCGACACCGTCGTCCCTCGTTCCAATCCAGAGCGTGCCATCGCGATCGAAGTACAGTCGGTTGAGCTCGTCCGAAACCAGGCTGGTCGGATCGGCGGCATTGTGGCGATGGTGATCGAAGCCGCTGCCATCGCCGCGCAACCGCTCAAGTCCACCGCCACGCGTCGACACCCAGAGCGCGCCATCCGGACCGCGTACCGTCGAATTGACGAAGTTGTGCGCAAGGCTATCGGGTTTGCCTTCCTGGTGGACATAGCGCTGGAGCAATCCGCGATCGAGATCGAAATGGCTCAAACCGCCGTTTTCAGCGGTCCCGAACCAGAACGTGCCGTCGTCGTCGGTTTGTACGGATAACACGGAGCCACCCGGAAGTGCCTTGGGTCCTGTGCCCGTATGCACGGAGATGAACCCCGCCGTGCGTGGGTCGAAGACGCTGACGCCATTGCTCCATGTGCCCACCCAGATCTGGCCGTCGCGATCCTCAAACAGGCTGAAGGCGCGATTGCCCGCCAGCGAGTCGGGTTGCCCGGCCGCGTGTCGGAAGGAATCCATGCGCCGCGTCTGCGGATTGAGTCTCGAGAGACCCGCGTTCTCACTGCCGAACCAGACTGAGCCGTGGCGATCGACCAGCACACCAGTGATGTCGGTATCAGCCAGTGGCGGTACGGAAGTGGCGTCGAAACGATCGATCTCGGTGCCGCCGGCATTGAATCGATACAGTCCGCTTTTTTCCGCGGAAATCCAGACATCGCCTCCCGCCGATTTCTTGAGCGCGCGCCCGCTGAGGTGAATGCCGGACTGCGCAGGCCATTCACGCAATTCTCCGCTGGCGCGATCACAGCGGAACACCCCCATGCTGGTGCTGAGAAGAAGGCCGCCGTCGTCCAGCTCCAGCATCGCCAGGAGATGCTCCAGCGCAACGCTTCGACAGCGTGACTCCACAAAATGTGCGCCGGCTTCGTCGTAGCTTTGCAGGCCGTGGCCGCGAGTACCGACCCAAACCGTGCCGCTGGCGTCCTCGAACAACACGCCGACGAATTCGTTGCCAATGGCATCGGCGCGACCGGGATCAGGTCCGAAATTCTCGAAACGATCCAGGCGTGCATCGTAGCGACTGACGCCACCATTGGTTGTGCCGATCCACAAGCGCCCTTTGCGATCCAGCAGAAGGCGGCGCAGATTGTTTGCGGCCAGCGACCAGGGATCGGCGCGATCGTGCTTATAGACGCGAAACCCGTAGCCATCGTAACGATCGAGGCCATCCTGCGTCGCAACCCAGATGAAACCTTGGGCGTCCTGCACGATGTCCACGCCGCTCGGCTGAGACAAGCCCTGGCCGACCCCGATGTTGCGGAAGCGGACGCGTTCCACGCCCGTGCTTTCATCGACGCCGTCACGCGCGAACGCTGCGCCGGTGACCATTGCTGCCACCAGCCCGACGGCCAGACAGGCCGCCCATCGCACCGCCCAGAACCCCCTGTCGTGCATGTGTCGAGGCTAGCCCGCCGCGGGTGCTCAACACAAGAGCAATGCAAACCGCGGTCGAATTGCCGCGTCGCAACAGCGCGCGCATAATCCGTCCGTTTCGACGCAGGTCGTGTGCGTCGCCATTGTCTTTTTCTCGCTCGAATCGTCCTCTGGAGGTTTCCATGTCCGACATCGTCATCGTCGGTGCCAAGCGCACCGCGATCGGTTCCTTCCTCGGCCAGTTTACCGGCGTGCCGGCACCTACGCTTGGCGCCACCGCGATCAAGGCCGCACTCGCGCAATCGGGCGTCGCCGCCGAGGATGTCTCCGAAGTCATCATGGGCTGCGTACTGCCGGCCAATCTTGGTCAGGCACCCGCACGCCAGGCGGCACTCGCGGCGGGCCTGCCGGTTTCGGCCGGCTGCACGACGATCAACAAGGTCTGTGGCTCCGGCATGAAGGCGATGATGCTCGCCCATGACCTGATCAAGGCGGGTTCCGCGCAGATTGTCGTTGCCGGCGGAATGGAGTCGATGAGCAATGCGCCGCACATGATTCCCAACTCGCGCACAGGCAACCGCTATGGCAATTTCGAAGCAGTCGACCACATGGCCTGGGACGGCCTGACCAATCCCTACGACGGCAAGTCGATGGGCGTGTTTGCCGAGAACTGCGCCGACAAGTATTCGTTTACGCGCGAGCAGCAGGATGCGTTCGCGACCGAATCGGTCAGGCGCGCGCAAGCGGCGATCGCTTCCGGTGCCTTCGTCGACGAAATCGTCGCGGTCAAGGTGAGCACGCGCAAGGGCGATGTCGAGTTTGCCACGGACGAACAGCCGGGCAAGTCGGACATCGCGAAGATTCCAACGTTGAAGCCGGCCTTCCGCAAGGAAAACGGCACGGTCACGGCGGCCAGCTCGTCGAGCATCTCGGACGGCGCCGCCGCGGCGGTCTTGATGAGCGCGGACGAAGCGAAAAAGCGCGGCATCAAGCCACTTGCACGCATCGTTGGCCACGCCACCCATTCGCAGGAACCGGAATGGTTCACCACGGCGCCGGTCGGCGCAATCCAGAAATTGCTGAAGAACGTGGGCTGGAACGTCGCCGATGTTGATCTGTTCGAGATCAACGAAGCATTCGCGGTCGTTGCGATGGCGCCGATCAAGGAGCTCGGTATCGCGCACGAGAAAATCAATGTTAATGGTGGCGCCACTGCACTCGGTCACCCGATCGGCGCCAGTGGCGCACGTCTGGTCGTGACGCTGATCCATGCCCTCAAGGCACGTGGCGGCAAGCGGGGTATTGCCACCCTTTGTATCGGCGGCGGCGAGGCTACCGCAGTCGCCCTCGAACTAGCTTAGTATTCGGCCGCTCCAAATCGCTTTGGCAGAACGGGCACACGCCCTCGCACCCATCACTCGAAAAGGAAGACTTCCGATGAACTTCAAGCATATCGCCCTTGCCACCGCCCTCGTGACCGCGCTGGCCGCATGTAGTGACAATGGCCAGCAGCAGGCGCAGGAAGCGGCGGACAAGGCTGCCATGGCGACCAAGCAGGCGGCAGCCGATGCCCAGGCGGCGGCGAAGAAGGCTGCCGACGCTACCGCTGCTGCCGCGAAGCAGGCTGCTGACGCCGCAAAGCAGGCCGTGGAAGCCACCAAGGATGCCGCCGATACGGCGGGCGCTGCGGTCAGTACCGCTGCTGTGCAGGCAGCCGATGCCTCCAAGGAAGCCGCCGACAAGGCGAAGGACTCCGCCGCCCAAGCGGTTGATGCGACCAAGGCAGCAGCAAGCGATGCCGGCGCTGCAATGAAGGCCAGCGCAAACTCCGCCATGCAGGCTGCGAAGGACGCGAAGGCGACCGACGCACCCGCCAAGAAAGAGTAATCGACCCGCGCGCACTCGCGCGATTCGATGACGCGCCGGCCGCCACGTGCGGCCGGTTGCGTTTCTGGCCCCCGCAGCCGCCGGCACGCTGGCGCTTTCGCAAAATCCAGCGCTATGGTTTCATCCGTGCTCGCCGCCGCAGGACCCTTCATGACGCCCATCGACAGCAAGATCGATATACGCAGCCCGGATTTCCGGGACAACGCCAACCAGCTGCGCGAAACCGTAGGGCAGTTGCGCACCGAACTTGCGAAGATAGCTCTGGGTGGCGGCGACAAGGCGCGCAAAAAGCACACCGAACGCGGCAAGCTGCTGCCGCGCGAGCGCATCCGAACGCTGCTCGATCCGGGCTCGCCTTTCCTCGAACTCTCGCCGCTTGCTGCACACGGCATGTACGACGACGCGGCTCCTTGCGCCGGCGTGATCACCGGCATCGGTCGCGTCAACGGCATCGAGGTGCTGATCATCGCGAACGACGCCACGGTCAAGGGCGGTACCTATTTTCCGATGACAGTGAAGAAGCACTTGCGCGCGCAGGAAGTCGCACTCGAAAACCACCTGCCCTGCGTGTATCTGGTCGACTCCGGCGGCGCGTTCCTGCCGCTGCAGGATGAAGTGTTTCCGGACAAGGAACATTTCGGCCGCATCTTCTACAACCAGGCGCGCATGAGCGCGCTCGGCATCCCGCAGATCGCGGTCGTGATGGGCTCGTGCACCGCGGGCGGCGCCTATGTACCGGCGATGAGCGATGAGACGATCATCGTGAAGGAGCAAGGCACGATCTTCCTCGGTGGCCCGCCGCTGGTGAAAGCCGCGACCGGCGAAGTCGTCGATGCGGAAACACTCGGCGGCGCCGATGTGCATACGTCGATCTCCGGCGTCGCCGATCACTTTGCCGAGAACGATGCACACGCGCTGGACATCGCACGCGGCATCGTCGCGAGCCTCAATCACAGGAAGACGATCGTCCTCGCCCTGCGCGAACCGCGAGAGCCGCTGCATCCGGCCGAGGAACTCTACGGCTGCGTGCCGCGCGATACGCGCATCGCGTTTGATATCCGCGAAGTCATTGCACGCATTGTCGACGGATCCGAGCTTCAGGAATTCAAGGCGCGCTACGGCAAGACCCTCATAACGGGCTTCGCGCACATCCACGGCTACCCAGTCGGTATCGTTGCGAACAATGGCATCCTGTTCGCGGAGTCGGCGCTCAAGGGAGCGCACTTCATCGAACTGTGCAATCAACGCAACGTGCCGCTGGTATTCCTGCAGAACATCACCGGCTTCATGGTCGGCAAAAAATACGAGCAAGCCGGCATCGCAAAGGATGGCGCGAAAATGGTGACTGCCGTCGCGTGTTCGCACGTACCCAAGTTCACCGTCGTCATCGGCGGCAGTTTCGGCGCCGGCAACTATGCCATGTGCGGCCGCGGCTACCAGCCACGCTTCCTGTGGATGTGGCCGAACGCACGCATCTCCGTAATGGGAGGCGAGCAGGCGGCCAGCGTGCTCGCCACCGTGAAGCGCGACGGTATCGAAGCTGCCGGCAAGCAATGGTCCAAAGACGAGGAAGACGCATTCAAGGCCCCGATCCGCGATCAGTACGAACGCCAGGGCCATCCGTACTACGCTAGCGCGCGCTTGTGGGACGACGGCATTATTGACCCCGCGGACACGCGTCGCATCCTCGGACTCGCGCTGTCGGCGAGCCTCAACGCCCCGATCGAGCAAGGTCGATTTGGCGTGTTCCGCATGTGAAAAGCAGCTAGCGGCAGATTTGCACGCGGGCAACCCGTGCGGCTTGATGCGCCTTGCGACGAAGAGATCGACAGCAAGGTCGTCGGTGTCGGAGCCATGCGTCCGGGCGAGCAAAGGATGTTGGCACTCAAGGTCGATGTCTTGGCGGTTGGCGACGCAGAATCCTCAGACAACAACGGCAAGTGCCGACATGATCCTGTCGATATTGTTCGCGCGGCGCGATTTCTGCAGGCATCAGCGCCAGCGCTCCCCACGCTTGATGCCATGAGCGTTGCCGTTCGGTGCAACGCAATTTGATTGTTCACCTCGTTGCGACGACCCTGCCTGCAGCATCGTCCTTGTACAGGTACGAATTGGAACCGGCGGGTAGCTGGTAACGCACACGCAATGGCGTTCTCTCCACCAACTCTGCGGGAGGTGGCGGCCGTTGCCGGGGAGTCCAACAACAAGGAGACATTCATGACCGCTTGCAGATCAATCCCGCTCCGTTTGCTGTGCACGATTTCAATGGCAGCTGTACCGGCGCTTGCGCAATGCGACAATCTTCCGCCGCGATACGATTCGAGCGACAACGTCAACCGACCGGCGAACCACAAATTCTCGACGCCGGAAGATGATGCGCGGCCTGGACAGAAGTTCTATTTCCAGGCGGTGCGCGCACTCCAGCGCAAGGACTACGCATTCGCTGTCAACATGTACGAGGTCGCAGCCTCGTGGGCATACAAACCCGCGCAGTACAACCTCGCCATCATGTATCTCAACGGCGCTGGCGTGCCAGTGGACCGCCAGCGCGCAATGGCGTGGATGGCACTGGCAGCGGAGCGCAACGATCCGCAATACGTCCAGGCACGCGAGCTGCTCTATGCCGACCTGAGCGCCGACGAATTCGCTCATGCAAACGCGCTCTGGCGCCAGCTCAAGCCGACGTATGGCGACGATGTCGCACTGGCGCGCGCGAAGATGCGTTGGGCGCAAGTACGCGCGGCGATGACCGGCTCTCACGTCGGCGGTGTTGTCGGCAACTTGCGGGTCGGTGGAATGGGAACTGCCGTGAAGCCGGTGAACATGGCCGGCGGAAGATCCGCGATCGATGGCAACGCGACCTTGGGTGGATTGCTTCTGGGAGGCGGCAGCGAGGATGGAGCGATCGCGTATCGCCAATTGCACCAGAGCGACAATCCCTACGATCCGAAGTTCGAATGGCGCACCTCGCCAATCCTCATCGGCACGGCAATCGTGGGCCCGCTCAGCGATACCGATGCAACTGGGGCAAGTGAAAGCACGACCAAGCCCGACCTCAAGCACCGCGACTTCTTCTGACCGTTGTCAGCAAATGGATGCCGGGTGACGACATGCATTCGCAAATGCGTCGCCACGCGACCGCCGACTGTGTGCGCGCACGCGCCGGCGTTTCTACCAGTCGAGAAGTTCCTGGCGTGGCGCCATCGATGTCACATTCCAAGAAAGGAGAAAGTCCATGTCTATTCTCAGATCAGTCCCGCTCTGTTTGATATGCACGATTTCCATGACTGCCGTTCCGACATTCGCGCAAAGCGACAACCTGCCGCCGCGCTACGATTCCAGCGACAACGTCGAACGGCCGGCGAACTGGAACTACGCCACGCCGGAAGATGATGCACGACCCGGCGAAAAGTTCTATTTCCGCGGGGTCCACGCGTTTCAACACAAGGACTACACGTTCGCGGTCAACATGTACCAGGTCGCAGCCTCGTGGGCGTACAAGCCTGCGCAGTACAACCTCGCCATCATGTATCTCAAGGGCGAGGGCATTCCGGTCGATCGACAGCGCGCGATGGCATGGATGGCGCTGGCCGCAGAGCGCAATGATCAGCACTACGTGCAGGCGCGCGAACTGATCTACGCCGACCTGACGCCGGACGAATTCACGCATGCAAACGCGATCTGGCGCGAGCTCAAGCCGACCTACGGTGACGATGTCGCGTTGGCGCGCGCGAAGATGCGTTGGGCGCAGGTGCGCGCTGCGATGACCGGCTCACACGTGGGCGGCGTCGTCGGCAATCTGCAGGTTGGCGGAGCGAACGGTGCGGTGAAACCGGTCAACAGTCCTGACGGACTGAGTTCGACGGTCAATGGTTTCGCGACCTCCGGCGGCATGCTCCTGGGCGGCGGCAGCGAAGACGGCGCCATCTCCTATCGGCAACTGCGCGAGAGCGACAATCCCTATGATCCGAAATTCGAATGGCGCAAATCGCCTTTCCCGATCGGTACGGCAACGGTAGGTCCGATCAGCGAAACAGACGCTGTCGCCGGAACCAGCGATACGACGAAGAAACCAAATCCGAAACAACACGACTGATTCGCGCGATGCAAGCGTACTCGGCAGCGAGCGCTTGCTCGCTGCCGACATAACCCGATTGCCGAAGCAGGACGGTTGTGCGCTGACGACTCACGCGGCGTCGCCGACTACATCAACACCAGCTCTTCGGCCGAGGTCGGATGGATCGCGACGGTCGCATCGAGGTCGGCCTTGGTCGCACCCATCTTCAGCGCGACCGCGAAGCCCTGCACGATCTCGTCGGTTGCACTACCGAATAGATGGATGCCGACGATGCGCTCCTCGGCTCCGATACAGACCAGCTTCATCAGGGTCTTCTCCTCACGCTGCGCCAGCGCGAAGAGCATGGGCCGAAAACTCGTCCGATACACCGTGACGGCATCGCCATGCAGCTTGCGTGCGTCTTCCTCGGACAGGCCAACCGTCGCCAGAGGCGGGTGCGAAAAAACGACGGTCGCAATGTTCGCGTAGTCGAGCTTTGCATCGGTCTTGCCACCGAACACGCGATCGGCGAGACGGCGCGACGCCGCGATCGCGACCGGCGTCAATGCAACGCGTCCGCTCACATCGCCGACCGCATAGACCTTCGGCGCAGTCGTGTTCTGCCACTCGTCGGTGACGACGAATCCGTTCGCGTCCAGTGCAATGCCGGCATGATCGGCGCCGATGTCGAGGGTGTTAGGGATCCTGCCGATGGCCCAGATCAGTTCGTCGAAACCCTGCACCGGATCGCCGTCCGCAAAATGCAGCGCGTATCCATCCGCATCGTGCGTGGCCTCGACCGGATTGCGCGCGAGCGCGAGTGCGATACCACGCGCCTGCATCGCTTGCGCAAGAGCATCACCCAGTTCGTGATCGAACGTGCGCAGCAATCGTTCTCCGCGTGCGACGAGAGTCACATCAGCGCCCAGCGCGCGCAGCACGCCAGCAAGTTCAACCGCGATGTAACCGCTGCCGACCACCGCGACATGACGCGGACAGCGGTGGAGCGCAAAGAAGCCATCCGAATCGATGCCCAAGCCGGCACCGGCGATCGCCGACCGCTGCGGCCGCGTGCCGGTCGCAACCAGCACGTGTTCGGCGCTCAATTCATGCTTGCCTGCGGAGATGCGATTTACTGACAGGAATTTACCGCGCTCGCAGATCAACGTGATGCCAAGATCACTGAAACGGCGACGGTAGCTCACATGGATGTTCGCTATGTAGCGGTTGCGCCGCGTGACGAACGCTTCCCAATCGAGCGTACCCGGCGTCAGATCGAAGCCGACTTCGTGTGCGAGCTGCTGCGCTTCGGCAAGCTCCGCGGCAATCCACATTGCCTTCTTCGGCACGCAACCCACGTTGACGCAGGTGCCGCCGAGTGCGCCAGGTTCGAGCACCGCCACCTTCGCACCTTGCCGCGCGGAACGAATCGCCATTGCGATGCCGCCGGAGCCCGCGCCGAGCACGATGAGATCGAAGTGTTTGCTGTCCATCGATGAATCCCTGCTTTCGCGTCAGCCGAACGTCATCCGTCCGATCTACTTCGACGCCACCGAAGATGCAGCAGCGATCGGCAGCGATAACACACTCGGATGCGCACTGTCGTGATACAGGCTCAGCGTGACCTTGCGCGCATCCTTGCCTGATTCCTCGCTGACGGTACCGCCGCTGTTGTAGTTCTTTTCCGCGTACATCGAATTCATCGGTCCGATCACGAGTCGCAGACGGCTGCCCTTGGCGACACGGCGCGCGACGAAGGTGAAATGGTCGAAGTCGTAGCGTTCTATCGCGCCGGGTTTGACCGGAACCGCCCTGCGCGGGTCGTGGCGATAGCGTGCACGCAGCGCGTCATTGGTCAGGAACACGCTGCTGCCATCGGACTTCACCTCGAACACGCTGACCGTGATGTCAGTGTCGGGCTGATCGAGCGATATCCACGAAGACAGTTTAAAGAATCCGGCCAGGTCAGTGTCGGCCGCAAACAGAGGCGTGTGGTAGAAGAGCGCCTTGCCGGCATTCATCATGAGCCCGCGCTGATCGGTGAGGCCGTTCTCCGATGACGCTTCCTCGGCCTCCCATTTTGCCGAATTGACATCGAGGGGATCGTAGACATAGCGGTCAGCCTTGCCGCTGCCGGGTTTATCCTGCTTGAGATCACCGGCTGCAAACACATCGTTTGCGCGACTCGCGACCGAGTCGAGATACCACGCATCGTGCCGGGCGCTGACAGCATCGAGCGTCGGCGCATAACGCCAGGCCTCTTCACCGGTGACATAGAACGCGACCTTGTCTTTCAGGAATTCGGGTTTCGCAGCGCCCTTCATCGTCCAGTCGTACCAGCTCGTGTGCAGCGCGTTCATGTCGAGCAACGCAGCCGGTCCGAATTTGAGTCCGCCAACATCCGCCTTTGGCGTGCGCGTGCCGGCGTGGTCCCACGGACCGATGATAAGGTAGTGCTTCCCTTTCGCGTCAGTCGAACCGAATTGCATGTGGTCGCGGTAGTACGCGAGGGCACCCGGTTGATCGCCGTCGTACTGACCGCAGATGCTCAGGATCGGCAGTGCGAGTTTCGCGTATTGCTCAGGTGTCGGGCTGAAGCTGTCCCAGTAGGCATCCTGCGCCGGATGGGAGATCCAGGTCTGGAAGTGCGGCGACGGATTGCCGACGTATTGGTCGAGTTCCTTGAACGGCGCATTCGCCTCAAACCAGCGTTTGAACTGCGAACTCCAGAAAGTGTTGTCGCCGAAGATGGCCTCCTGCGACGTACGCCCGCTGACCAGGGTCAGCCACTGCGTGTCGTAGGAATAAAACATGTTGTGCGCCATCGGATAGTCGATGCCGGGCTTCGGTGACGCCACCGGCACGATCGTCGCCAGATGCGGCGGAAATTCCTTTGCGCTTGCCCACTGATCGTAGCCCGCGTAAGAGCCGCCCCACATCGTGACCTTGCCGTCGCAATACGATTGCGTTGCAAGCCACTCGACAACATCGTGACCGTCCTTGGCTTCCTGCAGCAAGGGAGTGAACTCGCCTTCGGAGTTGCCGCGGCCGCGCACGTCGACGGCAAGGAAAACATAGTCGTGAGCCGCAAAGTACATGCCGCGTTCGTGATAGGACTGTGCAATGTACGGCGTCAACGTGAACACGCACGGCAAGGGCTGCTTCTGGTCGCGCGGCTTGTATACCGTCGCGTTGAGCTTCACTCCGTCGCGCAGCGGAATCTTTGCGCCCCACTGGAATTCGACCGGGTTCGCAGCGGTCTCGGTTGCGCAAGTTTCGCCGGCGAAACATGCGCCGACGGTGAATGCGATGGCGTAAAGCAGATTGCAGTTCAACATGACGACCTTTGATTTCTATGAGCCATTGGTTTGGGCCATTCAGAGGAAACGCGTCGCAGCAAACGGCGCGAGATCGAACGAAACAGATCCGCCGTTGATGACTTCGCTGACCAGCAGCCCGGTCACCGCCGACAGCGTAACGCCGAGCATGCCATGCCCGGTCGCCAGCGTGAGATTGTCCACTCCCGGGGCCCTGCCCAGCACGGGTAGATCGTCAGGGGTCATCGGTCGCCAGCCGTACCATTCCTCGACCACCGCCGGCCCCTCGGGCTCATGCAGGAACTCCGAAGCACCACGCTTGAGCGCATCCAGCCGCGTGCGATTGAGGGTGCTGTCGTAGCCGGCAAATTCCATCGTGCTGCCAAGGCGGTAACCGGATTTCCAGGCGGTCACGCACACGCTCGGTTCCTTCAGGGTCAGCGGGATGCGCGGACAGGATGCCGGCCGCGTGTAGGTGATCGAATAGCCTTTGCCGGGCTGAATTGGAATCCGCAGACGGAGCTGCTGTGCCAGTTGCGGCGACCAGGCGCCGAGCGCCAACACAACCTCGCGACCGCTGAAGTTGCCGTTCGACGTCGTGGCTTGTGCAATGCGTGCACCGTCACGCACAAAGCCATCGACGCGCGTGTGTTCCTCGATCACCCCGCCCTTCGCTCGCACGATACGTGCAAGCTCGGCGACATAGCGTTCAGGCCGCAACTGCGCATCGCTAGGATGGAAGAACGCGCCTGCCAAGCCAGGCTTCAACGCAGGCTCACGCGCGATCGTCTCAGCAGGGTCGAGCGTGTCGACGCGGATGCCCAAATCGGCAAATCGTCGCAGCAGGATCTGCGCATGCTCGAACTTCGCCGCATCCCGGTACACGTTGAGAGTGCCGATGGCATCGAATTCGCAATCCAGCCGCTCGCGCCGCACCAGCGCTTCAATCAGTTCCCGCGAACGCAGCAGCAGCGGCGCCTTGACCATCGCCGCGCGCTCCGCCGTGCGCCAGTTGCAGTTGCGCGCAAAGCCGAGCAGCCAGCGCAACAACGCCGGATCCGCGCGCAGGCCGATCCGCAGCGGCGCATCCGCCTTGAACAGCCAACCGAGCGCGCTGCGCAGCGCGTCCGGCGTCGCCAGCGGCGCGGCGTGGCTGGGCGTCAGAGTGCCGCAATTGCCGTGCGAGGCGCCGCAGCCCGCCGCGCCCTGGTCGAGCACGGTCACGCTGCGCCCAGCGTCAAGCAGGCTCACGGCGCAAGAAAGGCCGATGACGCCGCCACCGAGTATCAGTACATCCGTTGCAGGTCGAGTCATGGGCGACGATTGTAAAGGCTGGCCTCGCCACACCGACTCATTGCGCACAAGCCATCGCCTCAAGCTTGAGCTTGATCCAGGCCTTCTCAGGGGGATGGCACATCCGGTGCGGCCACGCTTGTGCCGTAACCCGGCCCGCGCACGGCGCGGCCTGGTTTCGCTCCGGTGTGCTTGCCTTTGTGCACGACCTCGACACCGTTGACAACGACTTCGCTGACGCCGGTCGCGAACTGGCGCGGGTCATCGTAGGTCGCATGGTCAGCGATGGTCGCCGGATCGAACACGACGAGATCGGCGTAGTAGCCGCTCCTGAGATAACCGCGATCCCTGATCTTGAAATTGTCGGCAGGCAACGCGGACAGTCGGCGCACCGCATTGGGCAAAGTATCGACGTGCGCGTCACGCACATAGCGGCCGAGAAAGCGCGCAAAATTCCCGTATGCGCGCGGATGCGGCTGCGATTTCAGGAAAACGCCCTCAGGTACGTACGACCCTTCGTCGGAGCCGAGCGCGACCCACGGCTGCGACAGGCCGAGCTTCACGTTGTCCTCGTCCATCAGGAAGAACGCGGTGTCGACCCGTCCGTGATCCTCAATGACCAGGTCGATTGCGGTCTCCTGCGGGGACGTGCCACGCAGCTTGGCAACGTCGGCGAGCGTCTTGCCGGTCATCGCCTTGAGCTTCTCGTTCCTGAAACCGATCAGCAGAATGTTGCCGGGATCGCCAGCCGCGTAGCAGAGGTTTTCCCAGTCCTTGCCGGGCTTGTTCATCTGCTGGATAAGGCTGGCACGCACCTGCGGATCCTTGAGCCGTTCTATCCACGCTTCCAGCCCGCCTTCCTGCACTGCCGGCGGCATGCAGGCATCGAGTCCAGTCGCGCCTGCGGTGTAGGCATACATGTTGGCGCTGATCGAGATGCCTTCGGCGCGCGCCTTGTCGATGCGGTCGATCGCCGCCTGCATCTTCGGCCAGTTGTCGCGGCCGGCCGCCTTCAGATGATAGATCTCGCCATGGATGCCGGCGACTTTCGCGATGCGCACGAGCTCGTCAATGCCTTCGAGCAGGCGATCGCCCTCGCTGCGCAAATGCGAGATGTAGGCGCCACCAAAAGGTGCTGCCGCCTGCGCGAGTGCGATCAGTTCGTCGCTGCTGGCATAGCTGCCGGGAAAGTAGATCAAGGCCGAACCGACCCCGAGCGCGCCTTCGCGCATTCCAGCGCGCACGAGATCCTGCATCTGCGCAAGCTCGGTCGCCGTCGGCGCACGATTCGCATTGCCGAGCACATTCTGACGCACAGTGCTCGCACCGACGAAGGAGGCGACGTTCGGCGACACTCCCAATTTCTCGAGATGCGCGAGGAATTCGCCCAGCGACGTCCAGCTGACCTCGTATTTGATGTCGCCCTGCTGCTCGGTCATCTCCTTCTTCATCGCCGCGGTCAAGGGCCCATACGACCAGCCTTCGCCGAAGATCTCCAGCGTCACACCCTGAAGGACGTCCGACATCGAGCGGCCATCGGCGATCAATGCATCAGGTGCCCATGAAAGAACGTTGATGAACCCTGGCGCGACGGCGTGGCCGTGCGCATCGATCTCGTGCCGTGCATGCGCGGACGAAAGGTTGCCGAT
>JBDSFA010000399.1:0-3105 GCA_039919785.1 Dokdonella sp.
CGGCGGTTTGTTTTCTGTTGCACTTTCCGTCGGCTTGCGCCGCCCAGGCGTTACCTGGCACCCTGCCCTGTGGAGCCCGGACTTTCCTCGGCGCTTGATAAGCGACGCGGCTGCTTGGCCGGCTCCCACGGCGAGTCTACCGGGGTTGGCGCGTGCGGAATAGCGTCGCTACGCTGATGCCATGTCCCACAAGGGACATTCGAACGACAATCAAGCGTTTTTCAGCGTGTCGTCCAATGAGACGGGCTTGCCGACCAGCCATCCTTGCGCATAGCGGCAACCGAGCTTGTGCAGCACTTCGCGCTGCTCCCGCGTTTCCACGCCTTCGGCAACGAGATCGCAATCGAGCGCACGCGCCATCGCGACGATAACGCCGACCATGGCCACACCGCGCGGACCGTCGAGTGCCTTGACGAAGCTTCCGTCAAGCTTGATCTGGTCGAAGCTCAGAGTCAGCAACGGCCCCAGATTCGAATAGCCGGTACCAAAATCATCGAGCGCGACATGCATGCCGGCCGCGTGGCAGCGAGCGAGAAATTCTGCGATGTGGACAGAGTTGAGGATCAGACTCTCGGTGATTTCGAGCTTGAGACAAACCGGCGGCAGGCCGCGATCATGCAGCAAGCCGAGGATGCGCTCGACCAGCTTCGGATCATCAAGCTGACGTGCGGACAGATTCACCGCAACGAACGGCAGCGGTATGCGGCCGCGTTGCTGGAATTCAGCGAGCATGTCGCAGACACGCGCAAGCACGTAATCGCCGACGGGCAGGATCAGCGAGGTCTCCTCGGCCAGCCGGATGAATTCCGCCGGTGATACCGCGCCGCGCTCCGGATGCTGCCAGCGCACCAACGCTTCATATCCTGCGATACGACCGCTGACGATTTCCTCGATCGGCTGCAGGCGAACCTCAAGCTCCTTGCGCTCAAGCGCTGCGCGCAGCTCGCTTTCAAGACGTATCTTGTCGAACGCATCGGCGTTCCCATACGGTTCGAGCGTGACGCTTTCGCCGCCGGTACTGCCGCCGGTCAAGGTCGCCAAGGCCGAGCGATAACGCGTCAATTGGCTCATCAACAACGCACGCACGACCGGGTCAGCCGCGGCAAGTCGCTCGGCGAACTGGTTGGCATCGATCGGTATGAGTCGGCAGTTAGTCAACGCGCGCGCTGTGGCGGTGCGCGGCGAAGCGTCGAGTACCGCCATCTCGCCGAGCAGCATGCCAGGCCCGAGCTCGTCGAGAACGCGTCGTTCGCCGAACTGCATCGTGCTGATCTCGATGCTGCCGCACTCGATCAGGAATGCGCCAGCCGGTGCATCACCTTCGGCAAAGATGATGTCGCCGGTTTTGAAGTGTTCACTGTATGGCTGCACCGCGCGATTCCCCTGAGAATTCGCCTACGCGCCGCGAAAGTGGTGGTACGAAGTAGCGATCCTACACAAAAAAAGGGCCGCATTGCTGCGGCCCCTTCGTTTACGGTGTTGCAGACGTTACGGTCAGCACGGAGGACTGAAGTCCGCGGCGGCCGGGATCTTGACGGACACCGTAATCGGCGCAACGCCGGTGGCGGTGAACGTGCAGGTGCCCGTCGCTCCGACGGCGCCCGTCAGCGTGAACTGGGCAATGCCGTTCGAGCCGGTGATGGAGCTGGCCGGCGTGACCGTCACTCCCGTGCAGGCGGCGCTAATCGAGACGCCGACGGCGGGATCGCCCCCGGTTGTGAACGCCTTGATGTTGGCCACGGCTGTCGGAGTGCCGCTTGAACAGACGGAGCCTACCCCGGCATTTGAGATGAAGGCCAACTGCACGACGAAATGCACGGTCGCGCTCATTCCGCCGGCATTGAACGTCAACGTGCCGCTGTCTGCGTCTGGCCCTGTCGCCGTGAGGGGCAATCCCGTGGTCGTGACGGCCGCCTGTACGCATCCGTCAATGCCTGTCGGATGACCGACCGCGCCGCTACCCGAGACACCGTCGACCTTGCCCGAGCCGCTTGGCAAGGTGAAGTTGAACCCCAACGTCACGCCACGCAGACGGATGCCAAGATGGTCCGTCACACAGACGGTGACCGTGGTCGGCTTATTGCCGGGAACCGGATCCGGCAACGCAGTGATGCTAATCGGCGCTACACCTGGATAGACCAGCGTTCCCGCATCTGTGACCCGGTTCGGTCCGTTGGTGACGCGATCAATGCCATCGCCCTGCGCCCAGATTGCAACGGAGTTACCTACGGTGCTCACCGTATAGGTGAGGCTGGCATGGGCAATACCGCGCGGCGGCGAAGTCGGGAGGAGATCAGCATCCGTCGTCGTCGCGGTGGTGATGCTTCCATGCAAGGATCGGCCAATCAAGTAGGGCAGCACCGGGCCATAATCCACCAGGACACCGGTCGTGTCATTGCGATTGAAATTCGGGGTAGCGGTCAGGCTGGTCGCGCTGTTGACTGACTGCACCGTGACGGCACTTTCAAGATCGGCATTGCCTTGCACAGCCTTGCCGAAGACGATCAACGCATCGCCAGGTCCTGCTCCGGCGCCGGCCGTGGTGAAGTGTCCCGTTGGAGCGCTGAAATTTGAACCGCCTTCAGCCGGATTGCCATCGACACCGGAAAGCAGGAATTGATTGTCCTGCGCGGTTCCGGGCGCGCCCACCGGCTCATCCACCGAGCCAAATCGAATCGGCGTCCCACGAATAACCGGATTGCCTTGGCGATCCTGCGCCTTCGCCGTGATCGCGAGGCTCAGCGTCGCATCGGGATTCGGCGGAATGGCGTTCGGATCTGCTGTGGCATCGCCGGAAACCGCCAGGCAAGGATCGGTGATGCAATTGATCGTGATGCCGGGCAGGTTTGGCGCAGCCAGCGAGGAAGTCAACTGTAGGCTGTATAGCTTTCCATCCGAAACGATAATCGATGCAGTCGACGAGAGGGGGTCCTGGATGCCGTTGCTGACGTTGTTGTCGGCACGATCCACGGTGGCTCGAATCTGGATCGGCCCCTGCGGCGTGGCCTCACCTGCCTGGAAAGAAGCAGTAGCGAGGCCTTGCACGGTGTGCGTCGTCACTGACGTGCCTGATGCAGCTCCGCTCGCCGAATTGGTCGACAAACG
>JBDSFA010000026.1:0-3795 GCA_039919785.1 Dokdonella sp.
ATCTCTCGATCGACCTCGGCACGGCCAACACGCTGATCTACGTGCGTGGTCAGGGCATCGTGCTGAACGAACCCTCGGTCGTCGCCATCCGCCAGGACCGCGGTCCGGGCGGCCCGCGCTCGGTCGCGGCTGTCGGCGGCGACGCCAAGAAGATGCTCGGCCGTACACCGGCCGCGATCGTCACAATCCGGCCGATGAAGGATGGCGTCATCGCCGACTTCACCATGACCGAGGAAATGCTCAAGCAGTTCATCAAGAAAGTGCACAAGGCGCGCATGTTTCGTCCCAGTCCGCGTGTGCTGGTCTGCGTGCCCTGCGGCTCGACCCAGGTCGAGCGCCGCGCGATCAAGGAATCGGCCGAATCTGCGGGAGCGCGGGATGTGTACCTGATCGAGGAACCCATGGCTGCCGCGATCGGCGCCGGCATTCCGGTGCACGAGGCGCGCGGCTCGATGGTGCTCGATATCGGCGGCGGCACCTCGGAAGTCGCGGTGATTTCGCTCAACGGCATCGTGTATTCGCAGTCGGTGCGCATTGGCGGCGACCGGTTCGACGAAGCCATCATCAACTATGTGCGCCGCAACCACGGCACCCTGATTGGCGAATCGACCGCCGAACGGATCAAGTTCGAGGTCGGCTGCGCGTTTCCGCAGTCGGAAGTGCGCGAAATTGAAGTGTCCGGCCGCAACCTCGCCGAAGGCGTGCCGCGCATGTTCACGATCAACTCGAACGAAATTCTCGAAGCGCTGCACGAACCGTTGTCGGGCATCGTCAGTGCGGTACGCAGCGCGCTGGAGCAGACGCCGCCCGAGTTGTGCTCGGACGTCGCCGAACGCGGCATCGTGCTGACTGGCGGCGGCGCCCTGCTTCGCGACATCGACCGCCTGATCTCGGAAGAGACCGGTCTGCACGTGCACGTGGCGGACGATCCGCTGACCTGCGTCGCCCGCGGTGGCGGTCGCGCACTCGAACTCATCGACCTGCACGGCAGCGATTTTTTCGCGCCTGAATAGCTGGAAATTGGGAATAGGGAATCGGGAATGGGCAAAAACCTTCTGCTTCTCGTTCTCTAGCCCCTTTTCCATCGCGTAGCGGTTGGGATGGGGCGTGTTTGCAGCGGCGCTGCTTTTGCTATTCCCCATTCCCGATTCTCCATTCCCGCCCGATGTCCATCGCCCGCACCGACAACGCCACGCTGTTTGCCGAGGGCACGGTCAGCACGCTGCGTCTGATTGTCTATCTCGCGTTCGCGGTTGCGTTGATGGTGCTCGATCACCGCGGCAGTTACCTTGGACTCCTGCGCCACACCGGCAGTGCCGTGGTCGAGCCGGTCTACCGCCTCGCTGCATTTCCGGCGGATGTCGCGCGCGCGACGCGTGCCGCGGTTGCAACGCAGGACCGACTGGCCAGCGAGAATCGCGAACTGCGTGAGCAACTACTGCTGGCACAAGCGCGCCTGAATCGCCTCGATACGCTCGTCGCGCAGAACGCACGACTGAAGGGCCTGCTCGATGCACAGAAAAACCTCGGACTCACGGTGCAGTTTGCGCGCCTCATCGATGTCGACCCTGACCCGTTCCGCCACCGCATCGTGCTCGATGTCGGCGCAAACCAGGGCGTCAACGTCGGTCAGCCGGTGATCGACGCGCATGGCGTGATGGGCCAGATCGTCGAGGTGTTGCCGAACACGGCCGTCGCGATGCTGATCACCGATCCAACCCATGCGATCCCGGTCGTCATCGAGCGCACCGGTTTGCGCACGATCGCCCATGGCAGCGGTGCGATCGATCGCCTGGAACTGCCCAACATCCCGATGAGCGCAGACGTGAAAGTCGGCGACAAACTTCTGACGTCGGGACTGGGCGGGCGTTTCCCTGCCGGCTTTCCGGTCGGCGAAATCCGCTCGGTGGAAAACGACAGCAGCGGCATGTTCAACGCAGCCATCGCGCGACCGTCCGCCGCGCTCGATCGCAGCGGCGAAGTGCTGCTGCTGCGCGACCAGCCGCAGCCTTACGGGCCGCCGCCGGTGTCGGAAGACTTTGGCCCGCCCGCCGAACTCGCCACGCCGGCACCGAGCGGCAGGCAGGAGCCGAAACCATGAGCCGTTCGCGCGTGCAGGGATGGCTGTTCGGTGGCAGCCTCGCGGTGGCCTTCGTGTTGCAGCTGATGCCGTTGCCGCTGCAGCTGGCGCCGCTCAAACCTTACTGGGTCGCCCTCGTGCTGATCTATTGGGCGATCGAATTGCCCGAACGCGTCGGCCTCGGCTTCGCCTTCCTGCTCGGCGCAGTCGGCGATATATTGACGGGCGAGTTGCTCGGCGAGCAGGCGTTGCGTCTGGTCGTACTCACGTTCATCGTGCTGCGGTTCCGCGCGCGCTTGCGTTTCTTCCCGGTCTGGCAGCAGTCCGTGGCCGTGCTTGGCCTGCTGCTCAACGACCGCGTCGTGAGCTTGATGGTGCGCGGCTTTTCCGGCGAGACGATGCCGCCCGCCGCATTCTGGTTTGCACCGCTGATCGGCATGCTGGCGTGGCCGTTCGTGTTCCTGCTGATCGACGATTTGCGCACCCGACTGCGCGCGAGCGATTGAGCCGATGCGACGTCCGATCCGCGTACGCACGCGCGGCCGCTTCAAGCCGCTGAAGGAAGGCCGTCACGACGCGGCCTTATTTCGTCGGCGTGCGCTGGCCGGATTCCTCATCATCGTCGCCTGTCTGATCGCATTGGGCGTGCGTTTCCGCTTCCTGCAGATCAGCCAGCACGACGAATTCAGCGCGCGCTCGGAAGCCAATCGCGTGCTGACCCGTCCGATCGCACCGGCGCGCGGATTGATCTACGACCGCAATGGCGTGCTGCTGGCCGAGAACGTCGCCGCGTTCCGGCTCGAAGTCACACCCGAGCAGGTCAAGGACATGCCGGGCATGCTGGCCCGGCTCGGCTCGATCGTACCGCTCAGCGACGACGACATTAGCCGCTTCGATGCGTTGCGCAAGAGCAAGCGCTCCTACCAGGGCGTACCGCTGCGACTGAAACTGTCGGAAGAGGAAATCGCGAAGTTCTCGATCAACCGCTGGGCGTTTCCGGGGGTTGACGTCGTGCCATATCTGACGCGCTCGTATCCGCTCGGCGCGGAATTTGCGCATACGGTCGGCTATGTCGGTCGCATCGACACCGAAGACCTCGTCAAGATCGACAAGAGCGACTATGCCGGCACCACGCATATTGGCAAGACCGGCATCGAGCGCTACTACGAAGATCGCCTGCATGGCGAAGTCGGCTACGAGAAAGTCGAAGTCAATGCCGATCATCGCCCGCTGCGCATACTGCCCGACCGCCGCGACCCGATGCCCGGCGAAAACCTGCACCTGAGCATTGATGCACATCTGCAGGAAGCTGCGGAGGCTGCATTCGAGGGACGTGCCGGCGCTGCGGTTGCGATCGACCCACGCAATGGCGAAGTGCTGGCGATGGTCAGCGTGCCGAGCTTCGACGCAAACCCGTTCGTCAACGGCATCGCCGGCGCCGACTACGCGGCCTTGCTCAGCGCGCCGGACAAGCCGCTGCTGAATCGCATCCTGCGCGGCGGTTACGCTCCCGGTTCGACGATGAAACCCTTCGTCGGCCTCGGTGGCCTCGAACTTGGCCTGCGTCGCCCCTCGGATACCGTGTTGTCGACCGGCGAATTCCACATACCGGGCCAGGCACGCGGATATCGCGATGACGTGCGCGGAGGCCAGGGGCGCGTCGATCTGGTGCAGGCGATCGCGCAGTCGGTGAACACGTATTTCTATTCGCTCGC
>JBDSFA010000221.1:0-6156 GCA_039919785.1 Dokdonella sp.
CAAGCGCGGCCGAATTCACCGCTGCCACCACAGGAGCCGCGTTCTGGGCAAACGCAGGAAGCGCCGCGCCGAACGAGAGGAAACCCACCATCAAACCCAGCGAAATCTTGCGCATCGTCGTCTCTCCCTTTGAAGTGCAGGCAAGTCTAGACGATGCCCCTGAACGGCAAACAACGGATAGATCTGACGAGCGGCAGTGGTGCTCAGGCGTCGGACGCGCTGTCCTTGGGTTTCGCGGCTGCGGCCGCGGCCGGTGCTGCCGGCGTCTCGGACTTCGGCGTTTCCTTGGCCTCGACCTTGGCCACCGGCGCTTCGTCCTTGCCGACCAGATTGCGTTTGGTGTCGCCTTCCTTCTTGAAGTCGGTTTCGTACCAGCCGCTGCCGGCCAGACGGAACGAGGGCGCAGTCAATCGGCGCTTGATGCTTTCCCTGGCGCATTCCGGGCAATGGGTTGGATCGGCGTCGGACAATTTCTGCAGGCGCTCGAATATCGCGCCGCAGGCCGTGCATTCAAATTCGTAGATCGGCATGGTCAAGATGGCCGGAAAGCGGGAATCGGGGCCGCACTATGCGGGTGCGCGGCGGAATTGCAAGTTCCGTCGCGCCAACAGGTCATGTCGGCTTGCGCGCGAACACCAGTCGGCCGTCGCGCACATCCACCTGCACCGTATCACCGGGCGGGAACTGGCCTTCGAGAATGGCGCGCGCCAGCGGATTTTCCAACTGCTGCTGGATCGCGCGTTTCAGCGGCCGCGCGCCGTAGACTGGATCGAAACCGATATTACCGAGCAGATCAAGCGCCTTGTCGCTGAGTTCCAGTTTCAGCTGACGCTCGCCGAGACGCTTGGCCAGGTAGTCGGTCTGGATGCGCGCGATCGCGCGGATCTGCACCTTGTCCAGCGCACGAAACACGACGATTTCGTCGAGGCGATTGATGAACTCGGGTCGGAAATGCGCCTGCACGACACCCATCACCGATGCCTTCATCTTCGTGTACTCCTCCTCGGAGTCACCGGAGAATTCCTGGATGTACTGCGAACCAAGGTTCGACGTCATCACGATGACGGTGTTGCGAAAATCGACCGTGCGGCCTTGGCCGTCGGTCAGACGGCCATCATCGAGCACCTGCAACAGGATATTGAACACGTCGTGATGCGCCTTCTCAACCTCGTCGAGCAGGATCACGCTGTACGGGCGACGCCGCACGGCTTCGGTGAGATAGCCACCTTCCTCATAGCCAACATACCCCGGCGGCGCGCCGATCAAACGACTCACAGAGTGCTTCTCCATGAACTCGCTCATGTCGATGCGCACCATGGCGTCAGTGCTGTCGAACAGGAACTCGGCGAGCGCCTTGCACAATTCGGTTTTGCCGACGCCAGTCGGCCCGAGCAACAGGAATGAGCCATTCGGCCGGTTCGGATCGGACAGTCCTGCGCGCGAACGCCGGATCGCGTCGCTGACCGCCTTTACCGCTTCGTCCTGGCCGACGACGCGCTTGTGCAGCTCGTCTTCCATGCGCAGCAGTTTCTCGCGCTCGCCTTCGAGCATCTTGGATACGGGAATGCCGGTCCAACGCGCCACGACCTGCGCGATTTCCTCCGCAGTGACCTTGTCCTGCAGCAGGGTAAAGCCCTTGTTTTCAGCCTCCTGCGCGAGCTTGAGCTGCTTTTCCAGTTCCGGGATTTTACCGTACTGGATCTCGCTCATCTTGGCGTAGTCCTGGCCGCGCTGCGCCGCCTCCAGCTCAAGGCGCGCTGCCTCAATGTGTTCCTTCACCTTGGTGACGCCCTGCAGCGTCGCCTTCTCGGATTTCCAGATTTCGTTGAGGTCCGAATATTCACGCTCCAGCGTGGCAATTTCCTTCTCCAGATCAGCCAGGCGCTGCTTGGACTCGCTGTCCTTTTCCTTTTTCAGTGCCTCGCGCTGGATCTTCAACTGGATCAGGCGGCGTTCCTTGCGATCGAGTTCCTCCGGCTTGGAGTCGATCTCCATGCGGATGCGCGACGCGGCCTCGTCCATCAGATCGATCGCCTTGTCCGGCAACTGACGATCAGCGATGTAGCGATGCGACAGCGTCGCCGCGGCAACGATCGCCGGATCGGTGATCTCGACCCCGTGATGCACGGCGTACTTTTCCTTCAACCCGCGCAGGATCGCGATCGTGTCCTCGACGCTGGGCTCGCCAACGAATACCTTCTGGAAACGGCGTTCGAGCGCCGCGTCTTTCTCGATGTACTTGCGATATTCATCGAGCGTGGTCGCGCCGATGCAATGCAGCTCGCCACGCGCAAGCGCAGGCTTGAGCATGTTGCCGGCATCCATCGAGCCCTCGGCCTTGCCGGCGCCGACCACCGTGTGCAACTCGTCGATGAAAAGGATGACCTGGCCTTCCTGCTTGGCCAGATCGTTCAGCACGCCCTTCAGGCGCTCCTCGAACTCGCCACGGAATTTCGCGCCCGCAATCAGCGCGCCCATGTCGAGCGAGAGCACGCGCTTGCCACGCAGGCCTTCGGGCACTTCGTTGTTGATGATGCGCTGGGCGAGACCTTCGACGATTGCGGTCTTGCCGACGCCGGGCTCGCCGATCAGCACGGGGTTGTTCTTGGTGCGCCGCTGCAGCACCTGGATCACGCGGCGGATTTCCTCATCGCGACCGATCACGGGATCGAGCTTGCCCTTCTCCGAAAGCGCAGTCAGATCGATCGTGTATTTCTCCAGCGCCTGGCGCTGTTCTTCGGCATTTTCCGATTGCACTTTTTCACCGCCTCGCATTTTTTCGATGGCCGCTTCCACGCTGGCTTTGTTCGCGCCAGCCGCCTTCAACGCCACGCCGACTTCGCCCTTGTCCTCGATCGCCGCGAGCACGAACAGCTCCGAAGCGATGAACGCGTCGCCGCGCTGCTGCGCGAGCTTGTCAGTGACATTCAGCAGTCGATTGAGGTCGTTGGAGACATTGATGTTGCCCTCCTGCCCTGCGACTTGCGGCAGCTTGTCGAGCGATTGAGCAATGCGGGTGCGCAACGCGGCGACATTAACGCCCGCCTGCGCCAGCAGCGGCTTGGTCGAACCGCCCTGTTGTTCGAGCAACGCGCTCATCAGATGCACCGGCTCAAGCATGTTGTTGTCGCGGCCGACGGCGAGCGATTGCGCATCGGCGAGCGCCTGCTGGAAGCGCGAAGTGAGTTTTTCCATGCGCATGCGCACAATCTCCACGAATATTTGGGATACGGCCCTAGATGCGGTCGCAGCAGTCCGATACAAGGTTACCGCTGTGGCGTCGCGCTATGATCCGCCGATGCCAGTTGCGCGCCCGCCATTTCGCGTCCTGATCCTCGGCGGCTACGGTCAGTTCGGTGCGCGCATCGCTGCGGCACTGGCGCGCGACAACGGCATGCACCTGGTCATCGGCGGACGTCGACTCGATGCGGGCGAACGCCTGCTCGAAACCCTGCGCCAGGCCGGCGCAAGCGCAACCATGGGCGCGTGCGCGATCGACCTTGACGCGGTGGATTTCACCGCGCAGTTGGCCGTCATCGCGCCGCAGCTGGTGATCCATGCCGCCGGACCGTTCCAGGGTCGCGACTATCGCGTCGCCGAAGCCACGCTCGCGGCTGGCGCGCACTACGTCGATCTGGCCGATGCGCGGGAGTTCGTCACTGGCATCGAAGCGCTGGCTGCGCAGGCACGGCGCGCCAACCGCTGGGTTATTTCCGGAGCAAGCAGTGTGCCGGGCCTCAGCGCTGCGGTGGTCGAAGCGTTCGCCTCGCGTCTTAGCGCGCTCGAAAGCATTGAGGTCGCGATCAGCCCGGGGAACCGCACTGACCGCGGCGTCGCCACCACGCGCGCGATCCTGAGCTACGTCGGCAAGCCGTTTCCGATCCTGCAGCAAGGTCACCGGACCCACGCACACGGCTGGCAGTCGTTGCGTCGTCTGCGCGTGGCCGGTGTGGGCGCGCGCTGGCTGGCACGCTGCGAAGTTCCTGACCTGTCGCTGCTGCCACAGCGCTATCCGCAATTGCTCAACTGCGACTTCCGCGCCGGCCTGGAACTTCGACGCATGCACTTCGGACTGTGGCTGGCGAGCTGGCTGGTGCGCGCGCGCCTGATCGCCAGTCTGGAGCACTGGTCGCGACCGTTGCTTGCACTCAGCCGGCGCTGGCAGAACGCCGGCAGCGACACCGGCCTGATGTGCGTGGACATGCGCGGGATCGATGACAACGGCCATCGTCTGCATCTGCGCTGGACGCTGGTCGCCGCCGATGGCGATGGTCCGCAAGTGCCGGCGACCGCGGCGGTGGTGCTTGCGCGCAAGCTTGCGCGCGGCAAGCTGCACGGTGCCGGTGCGCAGGCATGCCTGGATCTCTTCACGCTGGATGAGTTTCTGCACGCGTTGCGTGGCCACGCGATCACGACGACGCTGGAAATCGATCCGAGCTAGTCGAGAAATCGCGTGCGTTGCTGCGGTGTCGGCAGGAAGCACACTTCATGGCGACCGAACCAGCGATAGCGGTTGCGCGCGATGGTCCGGTACATACCGTCGCGCAAGCGGCGTGGCAGGAGGCCGAGGACATGCGCGATTTTCCATGCACCGCCAAGCCCCGCGACGATGCGGCGGATTGCATCGGTGTTGGTCCACGCACGCCCCTGCTCGATCAGCAGGAGCGAACTGGGATCGTCCGCGTTGAGGCCGTGCGCGGCAAGCAGTGCGCGGCCGGTCGCAGACTGCATCGCGGCGAAACGGTAACGGCCACGCCGATCGTGCCGCAAGAGGAAACGCACCCATCCGTTGCACAGCACGCATACGCCATCGAACACGATGATCGCGCTGTTCTCTTCGCTTTGTTCAATCGACATCGAGCCAGCCCCGATAACGCAACAGCAGCCCGGCCAGCGGCAGCGCGGCGCTCACCTCGAAACGATAGCGCCCTGCGTCCTCGTATTCGCGCGCCGCAACCTGCGCGAACCAGCGTAACGGCAAGCGCATGCCCAGCACGCGCACGCGCACGACCTGCCACACGAGGGCGGCTGCCTGCGCCTGCAAGCGGAATGCGAAGGTGACCCACCCCAGTCGCTCGCACAGCAGACCGTCTTGCGCCCACAGCCGCGAGCGCATCGCGTGTCCTGCAATATGCCGCGTCCAGCGTTCGCCGTGCGCGTCGGCGTCTATCTCGACCTCGATCGGGCCCCGCCCAGCCGGCGGCAGGTGCGCGGCGCGAATGGGGCAGTTTGTTGGCTTGAAAGGCACGGGGTTGTCCGCTGTGACTGGCCAGATCTTCGGTGCGGTCATTGTCGGATCGGTTCACCCCCACCGCTATGGCACCCACCACGACCAACAACACCGCGGCGACCGCCAGCAATCCACGTCGTGATGGCCGGACACTCCCGTGGAGGGCGGCGCCAGAGACCGGAACGGACAGCGGGCGCTCGGCGTCGAAGGCAGGACGGGGCCGGGCGCTGGCTTGGCTCTGCAAGTCGGTGGCCGCCCGGGCGGCCCTGGTGTCGAGATCGTTGAACGGTTCGGGGTTGTTCATCGGGCCTCCTCCTTCGGATCGGTGTTGGTTTTGGTTCGTGTGCCTCCGTCGGCTCCAACGGATTGGGCAGCAGTCGCGAGGCTGGCCAGAGAACGGGCCAGGGCTTGTCGGCCTCGATGCAGGTGGACCTTGACGGTGCCAGGTCGACATTCGAGGACGGCAGCGATGTCGGCCACCGAACGGTCCTCCAGGTAATGCAGGGCCACGCATGCGGCTTGGCGCTCGGGTAGTGCCCTCACTGCCGCCCAAAATGCTGGGTCAGCCACGTGATCTGCCGCCCGGTCGCCGGTGTGGTCGCTGGACTCACGGTCCTGTCCGACGGAGTTGGCCGACGTCCATTTCGCCAGACCACGAGACTCCGCACTGCGGTTTCGGTGGTAGGTGGCCGCCCGATTGATCACGGCCCGACGCACCCATGCGCCAGCACGGTCGAGGCGCCCAACCTCCTCCCACCGCCGATAGGCGTCGGCGAACGCGTCTTGGGCCAGTTCCTCGGCAGCCACCCATGAGCCGGTCAGCGACCAGCCGAGGGCTACCAAGCCAGACCATTCGGTGCGGTAGAGGGAGTCGAACCCGTCGTGGGTTCGCTCGTGCTCGAGACCGCCGGACACCACCCGTAGGG
>JBDSFA010000384.1:0-6188 GCA_039919785.1 Dokdonella sp.
GGCGAAGAGGCCCGCGTCAGTGCGGTCGCCGTGCACGCACAGCGTATCGGCAACGAGCGCGTGCTTCGCGCCGCTGCGCGAGGTCACTTCGCCTCGGGTCACGATCGACAGCGCCTGCGCAACGGCGACATCGATGTCCGTGATCACGGCATCCGCTTCGCGCCGTGGCGTCAGCGAGCCGTCATCCTCGTAACGTCGATCCGTGAAGGCTTCCTGCGCCACATCGAGTCCAACCCTCTGGCCAGCGCGTGTCAATTCGCTCGCGCAGAGGCCGACCAGAATCAATCGGGCATCAAAATCCCGCACAGCCTGCGCGATAGCCGAGGCGAGCAGGGCGTCGCGTGCGGCCATGTTGTAGAGCGCGCCGTGTGGTTTGACGTGGCGCAGACGCGTGCCTGCTGCACGCGCGAAACCTGCCAGCGCACCGATCTGATACAGCGTCATCGCATAGGTTTCATCGGGCGATACACGCATCTCGCGGCGGCCGAAGCCGACGAGGTCGGGCAGCGATACATGCGCGCCAACGGCGACTTTCGCACGCACCGCGAGTTCCAGCGTGCGGCGCATCGTATCGGGATCACCGGCGTGGAAGCCGCAAGCGATATTCGCCGAGCTGATCCAGGGCATCACCGCGGCATCCGCACCCATCGTCCAAGCGCCGAACGATTCACCCAGGTCGCAGTTGAGATCGATGCTGCGCGCAGTCGAAGGGTTCGTCGTCGAAGGGTTCGTAGTCAAAGATCGGGCTTCAGTCATGAGTGGTGATTCGCGTAGCGATGACGTCGATCAAACGCGCGAGTGCGCGCTCGCGCGCAAGATAACGCGTTTGCGCTTCGTCCATTCCTGTTTCGAGGAAACGGACGTGATCGCCCGGGCGTCGCTGCGCGAGGCGAGGCAAGTCGATGGCGGCAACCTGACCGATGCGCGGATAGCCGCCCGTCGTCGGATGCTCGGCCATCAATGCGATGGGCTGGCCGCCGGGCGGCAATTGCAGGGTGCCAAAGGCAACGGCTTCGCTGATCAGTTCAAGCGGCGCGCCAAGCGCGAGGCCGGGACCTTCGAGTCGGTAGCCGACACGGTTCGAATCTGCGCCGATGCGAAACTCGTGGGCGAAGAGCGCAGCCCGCGAAGCCGGGTCGAGCGCTGCCCAGTGCGCGCCGCGGATCAGGCGAATCGGCTGATTGATGTCGGCGTCGAACCACGGGCGCGGATCAAGCGACCATGCCGATGTTGGCCGACGCGGTTTCAGTGACGAAGCTTCGACAGTCCGCGTCGATCGGTGTGGTGGTGGCGCGTCATGTGACGCCGCAGGTAGGTCCGTTGAAATCACGAGTCTGTCCCCGGCAGCAAGTGGGCGCCCATTGAGCGGGCCAAGTCCGGCATTCACGTCGGTCGACCTGCTGCCCAGTACCGCATCGACGGCGAATCCGCCCGCAACTGCGAGGTAGGCGCGTGCGCCGTATTTGACCGAGCCCACGTCGAGCACACTGCCTGCCGTGATGCGCGTGCGCCGCCACAACGGTGCGATGCGTGCATCGATGTGCATGTCAAAGTGCGCGCCGGTCAGGGCAATCGTTGCGTCGGTCTCGAAGCGCAGGCGCGGGCCCAGCACGCTGATCTCCAGCGCGACGACCGTGTCGGCATTGCCGACCAGTGCGTTGGCGAGGCGAAATGAAACTTCGTCCATCGGACCTGCGTGGCCGACGCCGATTGCGGCGAACCCGCATCGACCGCAATCCTGCAAGGTGGTCAGCAGCCCAGACTTGAGTACGGCGACGCTCATCGGAAGTGCGCTCGGTCGATCTCGACGAACTCGTCGTCGTCGATGGCTCGAAAGCGCACCTGATCGCCGGGCGCCAACAGGCAAGCGGGTTTGCGTGACGCATCGAATAGCACGAGCGGTGTGCGCCCGATCAGCTGCCAACCTCCGGGTAGCTCTGAAGGATAGATGCCAGTCTGGGCGCCGCCAATCGCGACCGAGCCGCGCGGCACACGCGTGCGCGGACTGGCACGACGTGCTGCGTGCAAGCGCGGATCGAGTCCGAGCAGATAGGGGAACCCCGGTGCGAAACCGAGCATCGCAACATGGTAGTCGGCAGCGACATGCCGTGCGACCAGCTCTTCGCTGGAAAGAGCCAGCTGGCGCGCGAGTTCATCCAGATCCGGTCCGTAGCCAGCGCCGTAGCGCACCGGGATTTCGAGTGTGGTTGAGACAGGTCTTTTTTCGGTACCGCGCAGCCGGAGTGTCGCGTTGATGGCCGACGCGAGATGACACCATGGCGCTTGCGCGCCGTTCGACCAGTCCGCCGGTGCGTAGACAACGGCGAGTGTGGCGTAAGCGGGTACGAGATCAGTGACACCGGGCAAGCCGGCAGCACGCAACGTAGCCGCGGCCTGCTGCACACGCGCGTTGAGATCGGCGTCGATGCCGGATCCGAAACGCAGCAGCAATACCGTTTCGCTCAGCGCTTCCGGTGTGAACGCGTCGTCGTCGGCCGGCGCGTGCATCAGATGAAAAGTGGTGCGAGCGCCTTGCGCAATTGGGCAATGCGTTGCATGCGCGGACCGTCGTCATAACGCACCCGCTCGCCACGGCCCCAAACCGGTTGTGGCCAGACAGCGTCGTTCGTGTAGCGCGCGATCAGGTGGACGTGCAATTGCGAAACGACGTTGCCGAGCGCTGCGATATTGATCTTGTCCGGTTGCAGCAGGGTTTCCAGGACACGGCTGATCGCGCTGAGTTCGCCAAGCAAGCTGTGTCGATCGGCTTCATCCAGGTCGGACAGTTCGCGTGCGCCGGCGATGCGGGGTACAAGGATCAGCCACGGAAAGCGCGCGTCGTCCATCAGTAGCAGGCTCGACAGCTGCATTTCCGCGATCGGCTGTGTATCGGCTGCCAGGCGTGGATCGATCAGAAAACTCATGCGTGCGTGCCAGCCAGTTGCTGATCGAGGAAAGTCAGCGTGCGCTCCATGGCGAGCTTCGCACTGGCAGCGTCATAAGCGTTTGGGTCGACATCGCGATTGAACGCATGACCGCAGCGGTAGACATGCACCGCGGCGCTCGGCCATGCGATGCGATGCTTCTCGATCGCCTCAGGCGGGATCGACGCATCGCGTTCGCCGAAATGGAACATCAACGCGGCGGCTGGTTTCTCGGCGACGAACTGTACGTTGCGTGCGCCGTAGTAACTCACTGCCGGCAGGCCGAGTCGAGTTGCCGCGAGCAAGGCAACGGATCCGCCCCAGCAGTAACCGACGCAACCGATGCGGCCGGCCGACGAGATGGATTCTGCCGCGCTGGCTATGTCTTCGACCGCAAGATCGAGGCTGATTTCACGCACGAGTTCCAGGCCACGCTTGAAACCGGCTTCGTCATAGCCCAGTTCGACGCCACTTTCGACATGATCGAAAAACGCGGGTGCGATCGCGGTGTAGCCATGCTCGGCGTAGCGGTCCACGACACTGCGCATGTGCGCGTTGACACCGAAGATTTCCTGCGCGACGACAATGCCGCCCTTGGGCGTGCCGACGGGTTTGGCGAGATAGGCGCCGATGCACTGCATGCGTGAAGTGTTGAGCTGTATCTGCTGGCCCATGTGAACGCCGTTCCTTGCCCGAGGATAGTGGGCTACAGCGTATGCGCGGCGCGGCACATGTCAATGAATCGCTCGCGCTCGATCATGCGGCGTAACGCTGCACCCGGTTGCGGCCGGCGTTCTTCGCTTGGTACAGCGCCCGATCGGCGGCATCGACAAGTGCCGACGCGCCAGCGGGGGCGCCGACGTCGGACAGGAAAGCGAGGCCGATGCTGATCGTTGCAGTCGCGCGCAAGTCGGAGGCGAGCCATGAAAGCAGGCTGGCAACGTGCCCACGCATGTGTTCGGCGGTTTCAAGCACGTCGGACGGGTCGCAATCGCCGATAACTGCGATGAATTCCTCGCCACCGAAGCGTCCGAGCAGATCGTTGTCGCCAAGGCATTCACGCATCGCCTGCGCGCCGCTGATCAGGGCACGGTCGCCGAGCAGGTGACCGAGGCGGTCGTTGATCAGCTTGAAGTTGTCGAAGTCGATCAGCAGCAGCGCAAGTTCGCGCTTTTGAGCGCGATGTTCGTGCACGCGTTGTTCGAGGCGTTCCAGCAGCACGCGACGGTTCGATACTCCTGTGAGCCAGTCGGTCGTCGCCGAGTGGTAAAGATCGGCCGCCTGTTTTTCCAGGCATGTATTCGCTTCACCGAGCGCTGCGCGCTGGCGCTCGATCTCGACATGGCGCAGCTCAAGTGCGCGATTCAGACGACGCACACCGCGGGAGCGCCAGACCACTGCCAGCAGCGCAAGCAACAGGCCTCCCAGCGCGATGGCGCCAAAGCGTCTTTGTGCGGCCTGTTGGTCGAGTCGCGCATTCTGCAGGTCGTTGTCCTTGGCCAGCAGCGCGAGGCGTTGCTCGGAGTCTGAGCGTGCATGGCGCACCTCGAGCGCCGCGAGCTGGCGGCTGGCACGGATACCGATGAGTTCTTCGCGCGCGTCGGCCGACTTGTGCGCAAAACGCAAGGCTTCGGTATCGTCCTGCTCCGATCGCGCGAGCTGCTCGCGCAAAGAATAGGCCTGCGCCAGCTGCGGGCGCAGGTGCGCGGCTTCGAGACCGGCAATCGCCTCGTCGATCATGCCGCGCGCGCGCAGGTGGTCGCGTTCGGCGAGCGCAGCTTCGGTCAGATGCAGCAGCGCGCGAGCAATGAGCTCGCGTTGCTGAAGTTCGCGTCCGAGCTGCAAGGCCCGCTGGAGATGTTCAACGGCTTCGGCTGGTTTCTTCAGGCCAAGCAGGGCGCGGCCAAGTTCGAGGTGCTCGAAGCCCTGGTGCGGACGATCACCGAGCGCCTCGTCGATGGCGAGCGCTTCTTCCGCCACATTGCGCGCGCCATCGTAGTCGTCGACGTCGTTGAGCAGGCTCGAATACGATCCAACCACCGAGGAATACACCGACGGCACACCGCGACGAGTGGCTTCGTCGATTGCGTGCTGGAAATATTCACGTGAGGCGGCGGTGTCCTCGATCTCGCGATAGAGCAGGGCGAGATTGCGATAGACGTTCTCGAGGCGATCGCCTGAACGCTCGCGTTCCGCAGTGGCTTCGAGCTGGGCCTCCAGCGCCTGCGCGAAGTCGCCGCGATCGCGCAGCGCCGTGCCGAGATCGGACAGGGCGCGCATGGCGCCGATGGTGTTGTGATCCGCGCGGAACAATTCTATCGCGCGTTGTTGGTGCTTGATCGCCACGTCCAGATGCGCGTGACGGCGCTCGATCACGCCGGTGATGTTCTCTGCCTGAGCCTGTGCGCCGGCATCGCCGACCTCCTGCGCCAGTCCGCGCAGGTTCGCGGCAAGCGCCTGTGAGCGTTCGTAGTCGCCGAGCGAGAGCGCGCTCTCGGCAACCGCGGCCGTCAGCGCAATCTGCGATTGCCGATCACCGCGCTGTTGCGCGATCGCGAGCGCCTGGTCCCATTGGCGGTCGGACAAGGCGGGCACGTCGAGCGCGGCGGAGAAGTCGCCGAGCAGGGTCAGCAATGCCTGGCAACCGGGAGCGCCGCCGATCGCGCGCGCAAGTCCCATCGAGGTACTTCCGCCGAGGGCTTCACCGGTTGACGCGGCCAGTCGCTGGCTGCTCGCCGCCAGTTGCGCGCGCGCGAAATTGCGGCCCGCCGCCGTCGCAACAACGGACTGCGCCAACAATAGACAACCAGCAAGGCACGCGGCAAACGCACGCGACCGAGGGTAGGCCGTTGCGTATCTACGACCAGCTTGCATTCGTTGAGCCCCTGTCCGGCCAATGGTCCGGTCACGCGAAGACCCTTGCCACGGGCTTTCGCAGCCGGAGTCTATCATTGCGTCCGGCCCTGGCCCCGGCCAGTGGCCGATTGATCGGCAGGAATGACACTTTTTTTCAGAAGCCAGCGCGCTGGCGGAGCAGGGGAGCTGCGATGATGGGCCGGAAACGACACGGCGTGGCGCTCGATGACTACCTCAGTCTATAATATTGGGTTGTCCCTAGCCTTCTTTCGCTCATGTCACGCCGCAATCCCAAGGTCGGTTTCGTCAGCCTCGGCTGCCCCAAGGCCCTCGTCGATTCCGAACGCATCCTCACCCAGCTGCGTGTCGAGGGCTACGACATCGTGCCGAGCTACAGCGCGGCCGACA
>JBDSFA010000330.1:0-5609 GCA_039919785.1 Dokdonella sp.
CCAGAGCGTAGACGTTATCGTTCGCGTCTAGGTTTTTTGCCACCGGATTAACGAGGAAGATGACGCCCTCGGCATGCTCCAAGCTACTTCGCAACCCCCGTCGAAACCATGTCGCCCCCGGGGAAACCACATAGTGGGGACAGCGCGAGGCGAAAGCAAGGGTGGCGCTTGCCGCAGAGTGCGCGCACACCTAGCATGCGCGGCTTTCGTACATCGGCTATTCCATCATGGGCAACATCGTCTGGCTCGCCTCGTATCCTAAATCCGGCAACACCTGGCTGCGTGCGTTCCTGGCGAACCTGGTTGCCAACCGATTGGATCCGGTCGCGCTGAACGAGCTGTCGAACTATTGCGACGACGAGGCGAATCCGGATCTGTTCGGAGTGCTGGCGGGTCGACCCAGCGCAGGCTTGAGCGTCGACGAGATTGCGCAGCTGCGCCCGCAGGTGCACGCGGCGATTGCTGCGCGCGCGCAGGGCACGCGTTTCGTGAAGACGCACAACATGAGTGGCAGCTTCAACGGACATGCGTTGCACAACTGGCCGGTCAGCGCCGGCGCGATCTACGTGGTGCGCAATCCACTTGATGTCGCGGTGAGCATGACGCATCACTTCGGTATCGGCATCGACGAGGCGATCGACCGGCTTGGCGACGAGAACGTCGCGACGGCGAACGACGCGCTGTTCGTGACCCAGATCCTGGGTTCGTGGTCCTTGCACGTGAAGGGTTGGGCCGATCTCGCCAGCGATCGGATCCTCGTGCTGCGTTATGAAGACCTGATTGAAAAACCGCTCAAGCCGTTCACGAAAGTCGCCAAGCTCGTCGGGCTGGGGCAGGATCGCGTTCGCATCGAGCGTGCGATCAAGCACGCCGGTTTCCAGAGTCTTTCGGCGATGGAGAAAAAGCACGGCTTTGTCGAGGCATCGGACAAGGCCGGTCGATTCTTCCGCAAGGGGCGCATCAACGAATGGCGCGAAGTGCTGAGTCGCGAGCAGGCGCAGCGGGTGATCGATGCTCATCGCGAGCAGATGATGCGATTTGGGTACGTGCCGGCTGGGTATTGATTGGAAGCGGCTTCAGGTGCGATGCGTTGCATCGTGCAATGAGCACCATCCCCACCCAACCCTCCCGTTGAAGGGGAGGGCTTAAGCTGGCTTCAAGCCGCCTTGTTCTTCGCCCGCATCGCCCGCTGCTTCTCGCGGCCCCAATCCTTGGTCTTTTCCGCATCGCGCTTGTCGTGTTCCTGCTTGCCGCGCGCGACACCAAGGTCGATCTTCACGCGATTGTTTTTCCAGTACATCGCCAGTGGAATCAGCGTGTAGCCTTTGCGCTCCACCGCGCCGATCAGCTTGTCGATCTCCTCGCGATGCATCAGCAGCTTGCGCGTGCGGCGGTCGTTCGCGATCACATGCGTCGAGGCGGAGATCAACGGCGGGATCGATGCGCCGGACATGAAGATCTCGTTGTTCCTGACGATCGCGTACGACTCGCTGAGATTGATGCGTCCGGCGCGCAGGCTTTTGACTTCCCAGCCTTCGAGCGCGACGCCGGCCTCGTAGTGCTCGTCGATGTGGTATTCGTGGCGCGCGCGCTTGTTCTGCGCAATCGTGCCGCCGCCGTTCTTGTCGTTGGATTTTGCTTTTGCCATGTCCGTTACAATGCTTGAATGCGTGACGACTGCCTGAAATTCCAGTGATCCAGATCCGTCGCCATGCCTTGGTCCGGCACACGCCGGAGCGTATGTTCGATCTGGTCAACGACGTTGAAGCATACCCGACGCGCTTTGGATGGTGCGCAGCGGGGCAGATACTGGAACGTGACGGCGACCTGGCTCTGACTGCGCGGCTCGATCTTCGGTTCGCCGGCCTGACCCAGAGCTTCACCACGCGCAACACCCTGGAACGCCCGCAGCGCCTGCACATACACCTCGTCGACGGCCCGTTGCGCGCGCTGGAAGGCGACTGGACGTTCAAGGCGCTCGGCGATGACGGCTGCCGCATCGCGCTGGCACTCGATTTCGACTACGCCGGCTTGCTCGGTGGCTCAGCGCTGCGTCTTGGCTTCCAGGGCCTCGCCAACCGCATGGTCGATGATTTCTGCACTGCGGCGAACAAGACGTATGGCTGAACCGGTGCAATCCGCTTCGATTTCGGTCGAGGTCGCCTACGCCGAACCTGACCGCCAGTTTCTGCGCCGGCTCGACCTGGCTGCAGGTACCACGGTATCAGAGGCGATTGCGGCATCCGGCGTCGAACGCGAGTTCGCCATCGACGTGGACGCGCTCGGCGTCGGAATCTGGTCGAAGCCGGTTGCGCACGATGCACCGCTTGCAAACGGCGATCGGATCGAACTCTACCGAGCGCTCAACGCCGATCCGAAAGAAGCGCGCAGGCTGCGTGCGAAACGCGCATCAGACAAGCGTCGCGCCAATCAGCCCTGACCACCCTGTTTCTTCTTCTTGTCGTCGTCTGGCCGCTTTTCGTCCGGATACTGGCGCTTGTACTTGCGCGCGTCCTTGATCATCTGCTCAGGATCTTCCGGGAAATAATCGCCATCGATCTTGACCAGCGCGTTGTCCTTGAAATACAGGACCAGATCCTTCGAGGCCATCTTGCCGCGGCCGCGGCGGATCGTCGAAACGTAGTCCCAGCGATTCTGGTCGAACGGGCTGGTCACCGCCGGCGACCCCATCACGAGCAACACCTGGCGCTTGCTCATGCCGGGCTTGAGGGCCTCGACCGTCGACTTGTCGAACAGGTTGCCCTGCTGCGCGTCGACCTTGTAGATGATGCCGCAACCGGTGAGCGGAATAAGAGTGAGGAGGGCAAGCCAGCGAAGACGCATGCGGGTGGAATCCAGAGGTTCGGCCAATCGCGGATGATACACTAGCGGTCTGAATTGCAAGGTTAACCGCCCATCGCAAGGTCACCAGGGAGGGATGAGGAGGATGAAGGTGGAATCGACCGAACTACGCAAAGCCGGCCTCAAGGTCACCCATCCGCGCATGCGTATCCTGGAGATCCTCGACAGCCAGGACGGCAGGCATTTCACTGCCGAAGACATCTACCGCGAGCTGCTCGGCCATCGCGACGATATCGGCCTCGCGACCGTTTACCGCGTGCTGACCCAGTTCGAGGCCGCCGGCATGGTCCTCAAGCACAATTTCGAGGGCGGTCAGGCCGTCTACGAACTCGATCGCGGCAAGCACCACGACCACATGGTCGACGTCGAAAGCGGCAGGGTCATCGAGTTCTCCAGCGAGGAGATCGAGCGGCTGCAGCACCAAATCGCGGCGAAGTACGGCTATGTGATCGAGGATCACAGCCTGGTGCTGTATGTCAGGCCGCTTAAGAAAAAGTAGCCGTGACCGAATTCCGTTGCCCGGCGTGTGGTTTTCGCGTGTTCAATCGGCGCTATCCGTGCTGCGAACACTGTGGAAAGTCCTTGCCGCCCGAGTTGTTGCTTTCGCCCGAGGAGATTGCGAGCCATGCCGCAGAGGAGTGCGCGCCCACTACTTCTGTTGATGACGCTTTTTATGTTCGGCTGCCCCGCCGCAAAGGTCTACTCGGTATCCTTGACGAGTTGATTGCACCTATGCAGACGGTGCCCATAAAAAACCGCTGGTGGTATAAAAGACAACAGTGGTAGAACGCTTGTGAGTTCAGGGACGTCGGGCGGATCAAGCTGCGAAGCGGCGGATCCGCTACTCACGACGCGATTGGAGTCGGCGGCTCCGGACCCGCGGCCTTGAGCCACCCTACGAATCGTCATTCCGGCTTTCGCCGGGATGGCGGCCTGGGATTTTTCTACCGCTTTGCGCCATCCAGCATTTGCTTCGCATTCGCCAGCGTCTCGCGCGTGATCTCGATGCCGCCGAGCATGCGCGCGACTTCCTCCTGACGCGCCTTGCCTTCGAGCGGGTCGATGCGCGTCTCGGTCGATGCGCCGTCGGTCGACTTGCGCACGGACAGGTGACGATGCCCTTGCGACGCAACCTGCGGCAAGTGGGTCACGCACAGCACCTGGCAGCGCGCACCGAGTGCGCGCAGCTTCTGGCCGACAACCTCGGCGACCGCCCCACCGATGCCCGAATCAACCTCATCAAACACCATCGTGCCGATCGTGTCACTGCCAAGCGCGGCGACTTCGATCGCGAGGCTGATGCGCGAAAGTTCGCCGCCTGAAGCCACCTTGCGCAGCGCGCGCGGCGGCTGGCCGGGATTCGCGCTGACCAGGAATTCGCAGCGTTCATTGCCTTGCGGATCGGGTTCGTCGCTCGCCTGCGCTTCCAGTTGTACCTCGAAGCGGCCACCTTGCATGCCCAGTTCCGCCATCAGCGAACTCACCGATACGCCGAGTGTCTGCGCTGTCGCAGCGCGCTTCTTGCCGAGTTTTTTGGCCGCCGTGACATAGGCTGTGGCGAGGCGCTGCTGCTCATCGCGCAGGGTCGCGATGCTTGCGCCGGCGCCGCGCAGGCTGTCGAGTTCTTCGCGCAGATGGTCTGCATGTGCCTTCAGTTCGGGCATGCGCACGCGATGCTTGCGCGCCAACTCATGCAATTTTCCAAGCTGCGCTTCGGCTTCAGCGAGACGATCAGGATCAAGATCGAGCGCGCTCTGGTAGCGCGCAAGGGCATCGCCGGCTTCGCCGAGCTGGATCTGCGCCGCATCGACCAATTCTCCGATAGGGGCGAGGCGTTCGTCGAGTGCGGCCAGGTGCGCGATGTCCGTTTGCGCGCGCGCGATGAGGCGCAGCAACGCGAATTCGCCGTCGCCATCGAGTCGGTCGGCGAGGCTCGCGCAGCCTTGCATCAGCTGGCCGGAATTGGCGAGACGCTTGTGCTGTTCCTCCAGCACGCTGAGTTCATCTTGATTGAGCGCATGGCGATCGAGCTCGTCGACCTGGTGGCTTAACCATTCGATACGTTCGACGTGGTCGGTGCCGCGCGACAGTTCGCTGATACGCGCGCTGGCCTCGCGCCAGGCCCTGGCGATGCGTGCGACGTCGCCCAGCTCGGCTGCGTGTTCGCCGAACGCATCGAGCAAGGCAAGCTGTTGGACGCGGTCGAGCAAGGCCTGATGTTCGTGCTGGCCATGGATCTCGATCAGGCGGGAGGCCAGCGTCTTCAGCTGGGTCAGCGTGACCGGGCGACCGTTGATCCAGGCGCGCGAAGTGCCTTCGCTGCGGATAACCCGGCGCAGTTGGCAGGCGCCGTCTTCGTCCAGGTCCTCGGCGATCAGCCAATCGCGCAGGTCGGCATGGGCAGCCAGGTCGAACGAGGCGGCAAGCTCGGCGCGCTCGCAGCCATGGCGCACCATCGACGCCTCGGCGCGCCCGCCCGCAAGCAGCAGCAGCGCATCGACGAGCAGCGATTTGCCGGCGCCGGTTTCGCCGGTGACCACGGTCATGCCGGGGCCGAAGGCGATGTCGGCTTCACCGACAATCGCGAAATCCTTGACGTAGAGACTTTCCAGCATCGGCCGCGTGCAACTCCTGTAGAACCGCGGAACGCTAGCACGCGCGCGTTTCGCGGCCAAGGCGTGCGATTGAATTTCGGTGGTATCGTCCCTATTGAAGGTTGCACAGGCGCTTGCTAGCGTCCGCAGCAT